>PAYS01000006.1 GCA_002715265.1 Candidatus Pelagibacterales bacterium | reverse complement strand
GCTGCAGAACAGGCTGCTAAAGAGGCTGAAGAAAAAGCTGCTGCNGAACANGCNGCTAAAGANGCTGAAGAAAAAGCTGCNGCNGAACAAGCNGCTAAAGANGCTGAAGAAAAAGCTGCGGCCGAACAAGCTACTACGGAACAAACTGCAAAAGAAGAGGCTGAAGATTATGTTTTTAAAAGTTGGTTTTCTAGATTAGGCATAGGTTTATCTAAAACCTCCTCATTATTAGGGTCAGGTATAGCAAAAGCCCTAACATCAAAACGTTTAGATAAAGAGGCTCTAGAACTAATTGAAGAGAACTTAATTCTAGCAGATGTAGGAACTGGCGCAGCAGAAAAGTTAATTTCTAAACTAAAAAGTGAAAAATTTGAATATATTGATGAAGTTATCGTTAAAGAAAAAATGGCTGAAATTATTGCAGAAGANCTTGAAGCTATGTCTGTTCCATTGACTATAAATTATTCCAAAAAACCACAAGTTATTTTATTTTCTGGTGTTAATGGAGCTGGCAAAACTACTACAATTGCAAAAATTGCCTCCAAAGAAATTAAAAATGGCAAAAAGGTAATTATAGCAGCGGCGGATACTTTCAGAGCCGCCGCCGTTCAACAATTAGAAATATGGGCAAAAAGAGTAGGTGCAGAACTCATTTCAGGTCCAGAAGGAGGAGATCCAGCAGGAGTTGCTTATAAAGCTTACGATCGTGCCATTGAAACTAATTCTGATTTAATATTAATAGACACTGCTGGCAGACTACAAACACAAATTAATTTGATGGAACAATTAAAAAAAATATATAGAGTTTTAAATAAAAAAGATGAAAATGTTCCTCAACATAGAATTTTNATAATTGATGCTACAGCAGGTCAAAATGTTCTAAATCAAATTGTTGCTTTTCATGAGGCGGTAGATATTAANGGAATAATTATAACTAAATTAGATACAAGTTCTAAAGGCGGTATTATAATATCGATAAGTGATAAGCATAAATTACCCATTCACGCAATNGGAGTTGGNGAAAAACAAGAAGATTTAAATATTTTTGAAGCAGAACCTTATGCCCGCGCTATGTTAGGTTTAAAAATAGAGGAAGAATAGGAAATATTAATGAAACCGTTACTAAAATTAATTACAGAAGTAGGTCCCCTTGCAGTATTTTTTATAGGAAATGCAAAATTTGGAATATTTTATGCCACTGCTGCCTTTATGGTTGCCACTNCCTTAGTAATTCCTATATCTTGGAAAATGGAAGGAAAACTTCCTATTATGCCCATAGTAATAGGAGCGTTTGTAGTGTTTTTTGGCTCTTTAACTTTACTATTACAAGATGAAACATTTATCAAACTTAAACCTACAATTGTTAATTTAGTTTTTGCAGCTGCTTTGATAATTTGTAGAGTAGGATTTAAAATAAACTTATTAAAAATAGTNTTTGAAAAAGCTTTTAACCTCACTGAAAGAGGATGGAGGTTATTAAATATTAGATGGTCTCTATTTTTTATATTTTTAGCCATACTTAATGAATTTGTTTGGAGAAATTATTCTACAGATATATGGGTAAGCTTTAAACTATTTGGCATAATGCCAATTACTATAATTTGGACTTTATTACAAATGCCACTTGTAATGAAAGAAACAATAAAAAAATAAAGTATTTCTAGGATTTTATAAAAGGATTAAGCAACAAATATATTAATCCTTTTTCAGATATATTTCTAAATTCAATTAAACCCGTAATTAAATTCTTTCCAGAATCTGAATTTTTAGTATATGTATTAAATATTTTATCCCAAATTGAAAAATGAAATCCATAATTAGAATTTGTTTCTTTCTCATCAATAGAGTGATGTATTCTATGCATATTAGGNGTTACAATTAACTTCCTCAAGAAAATATCTAAATTATAAGGTATAATTAAATTTGANTGATTAAAAATTGAAGANGCATTTAAAATAACTTCAAAAATTATTAATATGCNAATAGTAGGACCTATCAAAAATACTAATAAAATTTTATATAGCATAGAAATAATTATTTCACCTGGATGAAACCTCACACCTGTTGTAAAGTCAACTTCCTCATCACTATGATGTATTTTATGAAACCTCCANAAAAATTTAACTTTATGAAATAAAACATGTTGTAACCAAATTCCAAAATCTAACAAAATAAATGCACAAAACACTTCTAAATATAAAGGTAAATTAAGGATATTAAATAAACCCCATCCATTATTCATACATACTACTGCAAAACCTACTGCCAAGATAGGGAATATTAACCTTACTAATAAAGTGTCGATAAAAACAAAAGAAATATTTATGAACCATCTCTTAAATAAACTCTTACTGCGTTTATAAATAGGAAACATATATTCAAGTAAACAAAATAGGCACAAAAATCCTACAAAACAAAATATCCTAAAACTATTCTCATTTATAATTACAAAGTCCATAAAAAATATTCCTCATAATACATATAGGTCTTTTAATTTTAAATAAAATATTTATAAGATATGATACATTAATATTATAAAATAAACGAAAGAAATAATTTTTATGAAAATAGATATTGATCTTGCTAAAAAAACTAATGCATGGCCATTTAAAGAAGCGCAAAGGTTGTTAAAAAGCTTAAATTTTCAAATACCAAAAAAAGGATATGCCTTATTTGAAACAGGATATGGGCCTTCTGGACTGCCACATATTGGGACTTTTGGTGAAGTAGCTAGAACTATTTTTGTTAAAAATGCTTTTGATAATATTTCTGAAATACCAAGCAAACTTATNGCATTTTCNGATGATATGGATGGCTTACGAAAAGTACCTGACAATGTACCAAATCAAAAAATGCTTTCTATGCATATAGATAAACCTTTAAGCAAAATCCCTGATCCGTTTGAAAAATATGCAAGTTTTGCAGAACATAATAATCAAAGACTAAAGTCTTTTTTAAATAATTTTAATTTCGATTATGAATTTAAATCTTCAACAGATAGTTATTATAATGGAGAATTCGATGAAACCCTTTTAAAAATTCTTCATAATTATAATGAAATTATGGATATAATTTTACCCACTTTAGGAAAAGAGAGGAGAAGTAGTTATAGTCCTTTCCTTCCCATATGTGAAGAAACAAGTAAAGTTTTACAGGTTCCCATTAGAAATATAAATCTAGATAATGGAACTATAGAATATACCAATGAAAATAATAAAACTTGTAGAACTCCTGTAACTTCTGGAAAATGTAAACTTCAATGGAAAGCTGATTGGGCAATGCGTTGGGCAGCATTAGATGTTAATTATGAAATGAATGGGAAAGATCTAACTCCTTCATTTGAGTTATCAAAAAATATTGTTAGAAAAATTGGTGGGAAACCTCCGGTTAACATGGTATATGAACTATTTTTGGATCAAAATGGNGAGAAAATATCAAAATCAAAAGGAAATGGTTTATCAATTGAGGAATGGTTAAGCTATGGAACCGACCATAGTCTTTCATTATACATGTATCAAAATCCTCAAAGAGCTAAAAAATTGCACTTTGACGTTATTCCTAAAAATGTAGATGAATATTCAAGATATATTAATAATTTAGAAAAAGAAGATTTNGCAGACAAATTAAAAAATCCAGCCTGGCATATACATAATGGTGACATTCCAAAAAGATTTTCAAAAATATCTTATTCTATGATGTTAAATTTGGCTTCTGTATGTAATACAAATTCTCCAGAAATCNTATGGGGGTTTATTAAAAAATATACTANCGATGATCATCTAGACCCTTGGATGGAAAACTTAATAAATAAAGCTCTTAATTATTATAAAGATTTTATTGAACCATACAAAAAATATAGAAAACCAAATAAACATGAAATATTNGCATTAAGTGCGCTTATGGTTAGATTNTCAAAATTAGATAANGATATTTCAGAAGAAATAGTTCAAAGTGAAGTTTATGAAATAGGAAAAGAATATAATTATTCAGAATTACGTGATTGGTTTACTACTTTATACGANACTTTACTTGGGCAAAAACAAGGTCCTNGAATGGGGTCATTCATATCACTATATGGATGTGACAAAACAGTAGAANTAATTAAGATGGCCATTGANGGTAAATTAAGTTCTTAAATACTTAAATAATCAGAAAATATNTCTTTTATTTTNGCAACTGCTAACTTATCAAAATCCATTAGAGTTTCATTTATCATATTTTGAATGACATGATCATTTTCATTTAATGAAATATTTTCTGCTAATTCTTTACTTTTAAAAGCNTTTAAGTCTAGATAAGCAAGTTTTTTATCATTTGAATCTATTATTTCTATTATAACATAGACATCAATTTCTACTCTTTTTGCTGCTTTATTTACAAATATGTCTTCAATTTTATTATTANTATCTANATAAAAAGCNTTAATATTAGCCTTTTTAATAGTTAATTTTATTTGGTTATGACTTTTATAATTTGGAACTATTCGAGTGTTTATCCATTCATTCAAATAAAATTTCATATTATATAATACTAAATGATCAATAAACGGGTACTCAATGGAATTTTCAGATTGATCATCAATTAATAAGTCATTTGCATCTATAATTATACTTTTATAAGTTGATATATCAATTTTTGTAATATTATAATCTTGTTTGGAAGCACAACCAAAAAATAACATAAAGCTTATCAACGATATCAAGATTTTATAAATCATATTTATATATTAACGTTATACCAATTTATCTGCAATCGCCCATGATAATATAGCTTTTTGTATATGAAGTCTATTTTCTGCTTCATCCCAAACTACCGACCTTGGACCATCAATAATTTCTTTCGTAACCTCTTCACCTCTATGTGCAGGCAAACAATGCATAAAAATAGCATCTTGCTTAGCCTTGTTAAACAAATCAANATCAACTTGATAATTACCAAAAACTTTTTGAGGATCTTTTAATACATCGTCTCCCATAGAAACCCAAGTATCTGTAACAACTGCATCAGCCTGATATACAGCCTTATTAGGTTCTTTGCATATTTCAACATTTGCATCTTTTGATTTAGCCCATTTTATAATTTCTTCATTAGGATGCCTCCCATTAGGACAAGCTAATTTCAAATTAAAATTAAATACACTTGCAGCATGTATCCAGGAATTAGCCATATTATTTCCATCACCTACCCAAGCTACAATTTTATCTTCTATAGGACCTTTATTTTCTTCAAAAGTCATTATATCTGCTAAAATTTGGCATGGATGACTCAAATTTGTTAAACCATTAATCACCGGTATACTAGAATATTTAGCCATATCTGTTAATGTTTCATGACTCAAAGCTCTAATCATTATTCCATCTAAATATCTACTTAAAACTTTAGCTGTATCTTTAATGCTCTCACCTCTACCCATTTGCATAGATTTAGAATCTAAATAAATAGCAGATCCACCTAATTCTGTCATTGCAACTTCAAAAGATATTCTTGTTCTAGTAGAAGGCTTTTCAAANATCATAGCTAAAGTNCTTCCTAGTAATGGAGCTCCCTCCAATAATCCTCTACCCTTAGTCTTATAATATTTAGCAGTTTCTAATAANTTTTTTGGAATACCTTCTTCTAAAATATTGATGTCAATTAAATGCCTCATAAGTTTTTATCCATTTTNCTAAAAACTGACTCAAATATATTTAAACAAATATCAATATGATCAGATTTAATATTAAGAGGTGGTAAAAGCCTTAAAATATTATCTCCAGCTACAACAGTTAATAAACCTTCTTCTCTTAGTGCTGCGCATAATTCCAAATTACTATTTTTACACTTGATTCCTAACATAAGACCTTTTCCTCTAATACCCTCTATTATATGAGGNTAATCTTTAGATAAATTATCTATTTTAGATTTTAAGCTNTTACCTAAAAATAAAACATTCTCTAAAAAATTAGGGCTTATAACCTCATTTATAACAGCTTTAGCAACTGAGGATGCNAAAAAATTTCCTCCAAAAGTAGAACCATGAGTTCCTGGNACCATACCTTCTGCAGCTTTTTTTGAAGNAACTACNGCACCTATGGGAAAACCTCCTCCCAAACCTTTTGCAATTGCCATAACATCTGGCTCTATATTTTCCCANTGATGAGCAAATAACTTTCCGGTTCTACCTACTCCTGTCTGAACTTCATCCATAGCTAACAAAATTTTATTAGATGTACATATNTTTCTTAAATTCTGCAAAAAATTACTTGGTGCAACATTAATTCCACCTTCACCTTGAATAGGCTCTACTAAAATAGCTGCTGTATTTTCATCAATATATCTCTCAATTTCTAATATATTTCCAAAAGGTACTCTTATAAAACCGTTTGTATTTACTCCAAACCCGACCCTATGAACTTCATTATCTCCAGCGGCTAAAGTTCCTAAAGTTCTTCCATGAAAAGCATTCTTACACACTAAAATATTAATCTTATTTTCATTTTTATTGTGATGNTGAAATTTTCTACATAATTTTATAGTGCCTTCTAGAGCTTCTGCTCCTGAATTGCAAAAAAATACACTTTCTCCAAATGATTTTTTGCATAATAAATCTGCTAATTCAATTTGCGGCTCTATATTATACAAATTAGAAGTATGCCATAATTTATTTGACTGTTCTTTTAAAGAATCAATTAACTTCGGATGTGAATGACCGAGGGTATTTACAGCTATCCCTGAAGCAAAATCCAAAAATTTTTTTTCATCTTTTGTGTATAACCAAGGGCCCTCTCCTCTAACAAAAGAAAGATCAATTCTACCATATGTTGACATTACATTTGACATACTTCAACCTCTATCAAAAAAGCTTAAAAATATAGCAGAAAATTATGAAAAAATCTAAAAATAATTTATTTTTATAATAAAAATTATTATGCTTTTAATCTATAACCTTTTTTAAGAATATAAATAGTAACTATAAATAAAATTAAATTTATTATAAATAGTACTATTCCACCTATATAAATATTAGAATCTGCATATCCAATCATAGAATATCTAAAACCATCAATCATATAAAAAAATGGATTAAATTGGCTAATTAAATAGAAATNACNAGGCAAACTGGTTATAGAATAAAAAGTTCCAGACAAAAGAGACAATGGAACTACTATGAAGTTAGTAATCGCAGCAACATGCTCAAATTTATCAGCTACTATACCTGTTATTAACCCTAATAACCCTAATATCGAGCATGATAATAAAGAAAAATAAATTAATAAAAATGGGTCATNTACTTTTAATGGCACAAATATTGCNACTAAAATACTTACGGCCAAACCTACNAATAACCCCCTACAAATGGCTCCCGNTAGAAAGGCAAGTGCAAACTCTAATGAAGTAAGAGGAGGTAACAACAAATCTATTATATTTCCAGCAACTTTAGCGCTTAGTAATGAAGAAGAAGAATTTCCAAAAGCATTTTGAATCATGGACATTACTATCAACCCAGGAGCCAAAAACTCTAAAAAAGGAATTTCATGTATTAACCTAGTTGCACGGCCTAATGCTAAAGCAAAAACNACTAAAAATAGAAGAGTTGTTAAAGCAGGTCCAAAAATTGTTTGTAGATGTATTTTTAGAAATCTAGCAACTTCTCTTTTAAATAGTGTGTAAACACCAATCCAATTTATTGATTGAATACCTTGAGCTGAACGTTGTGAAATAAATTTATTTTTTTTCATAATTAGTATATATATTCTTTTTGTAAGGAATTAAATAAAAATGATTAATACTTTAACAATTTATCACAACCCGAGATGCTCTAAATCAAGAGAAACTTTGAACTTAATTAGAGCTAAAAACATAAATCCAAAAGTACACCTATATCTGGAAAAACCTCTTAATGAAAATGAAATAAAAGTTTTATTAAAACAATTAAATAAAAACCCTGAAGATATTATTCGTAAGAAAGAAGACATATATAAAAAATTATCTTTAAAAAATTCTGATNCNACGAAACTAATTCAAGAAATAAGTAAAAATCCAATTTTATTAGAAAGACCAATCGTAAGTAATGGAAAAAAAGCTATAATTGGCAGACCTCCANAAAATGTGTTTTCATTGCTATAATATTAGCTTTTCTATATTTTGATTTTTTTTAATTTTCCANCCATTAAGAACTTCTCTAGAGGTCATAATTTTTTTTCCCGGTCTTTGTAAACTTAAAATACGAATGGAATCTGTTTTACATTTAATAACTAGATCATCTGTAATAATTGTTCCTTCTTTAATCTTTTCTGTATTTTGTATTAATTCNGCTTTTATAATTTTTACAATCTCACCTTTTATCTTACATTTTGCACCGGGAACAGGACTTAAAGCATTGATTTTTCTTATTAAACTTTTTGCAGTATTATTAAAATTTAAAATTTGGTCATTTTTTTTTATTTTTTCAGCATATGTTATTCCGTGATTTTTTTGAGCAATTGAAGATATTAATCCATTTTTAAATTTCGATATTGTTTTTACAAGCAACTCTGCTCCTTTATATGCAAGTTTATTACTTAAAATATTTATAGTATCTTCTTCTGATATTGCAAATTCTTGAATTGATAAAATTTCTCCTTCATCCAAACCCTCAGACATCAACATTATACTAATTCCTGTTTTGTCGTCACCAGCCATAATTGCTCTATGTATAGGTGCCGCTCCCCGCCATCTAGGAAGTAGTGAAGCATGAAGATTAATGCATCCATATTTAGGAATATCTAATATTTCTTTTGGTAAAATATGCCCATAAGCAACTACTACAATAAAATCTAGATCTAATTTCTGTAAATAGTTTTTAGTTACATCATTTTTTAAATTTTTTGGAGTCATAACAGGTAAACCTAATTTATCTGCTTCCATATGAATTGGCTGCTTCAAAACTTTTTTTCCCCTATTTGCTGGTTTAGGTTTTTGAGTAAAAACAGCCTTAATTTTAAAATTTGCTTCTATCAAACTTATCAGACTTGGAACTGAAAACTCTGGACTTCCCATAAAACATATATTTATTAAATTAGTCATTTTTTATTTACCTTAAATCTTTTAAATTTTTGCATTTTTTTTAAAATAATTTGTCTTTTTAATCGTGAAACATATTCAACAAATAAAGTTCCTGATAAATGATCTATCTCATGCTGAACGCAAACAGATTCAAAACCTTTAAATAATTCTTCATTCTCTTTTCCATTTAAATCTAAATAATTAATTTTTACTTCACTAGGTCTTAAAACCTCTAAATAGTGACCTGGAAATGAAAGACAACCCTCTTCATAAATTTTTTCTTCTTGCGAAAAACTTTTTATTTTAGGATTAATTAAAACCTTAGGATTAGCTTTTTCATTTTTTGGAGAACAATCCATAACTAATATTTGTAATGATTTATTTACTTGTGGAGCAGCAAGTCCCACACCATTATTCTCATACATTGTATCAAACATATCATTTACAAATTTCTTTGTAGTCTTATCAAGATTCTGTACTTTATTAGCCGTTTTACTTAAAATATCAGCTGGAGCAAAAATTAAATCTAAAACACTCATATAAAACCCTATAATTATATTAAATTTAAATAATTATTTATAAATTAAATAAATACATTATAGAAAAATTTTAATAAACTAAATTATGTAATCTTATAAAGGTATATTTATGATAGAAATAAATTTATTTATAATTTTAGGCACAACTATAATTTGCTTGTTGGTATTTATATTAGTTATATATTTTTTTCAAAAAAAAGGATATGAACTTTTAGAAGAAAAAATCAAAAATAATAAAATATTAGATGAAGCAGATTCTGAAAGTAGAGAAAAAAGAATTTCAGAATTAATAAATCCTATTGCTCAAGAATTGAAAAATTTACAAAATAATGTCCATACTATTGAAAAACATAGATTAGAATCATATGGGCGTTTATCTGAACAAGTTGAAATTTTAGCTAATGGAACTCGATTATTAGAACAAGCTTTGAGATCTCCAACAACCAGAGGAAAGTGGGGAGAGATTCAATTACAAAGAGTTTTAGAGTTAGCTGGAATGTCAGAACATATAGACTTTAACACTCAAAAAGGTCTCGATGATAGCTCTATAAGACCTGATGCTATTATTCGTTTACCCGGAAATAGATCATTAGCAATAGATTCTAAAGCTCCGCTTAATTCATATATAGAGGCTACAGAAGCAAAAACAGAAAAGGAAAAAAATAAATTTCTAGAGAAACATGCCAAAAACATAAAGCAAACTGCTAAATTATTAGGACAAAAAGACTACCAAAAATCATTAAATGAAAATTTTGATTTCGTTATAATGTTTATTCCTGGTGATCATTTTTTTTCAGCCGCGATAAAATTAGACCCGGAAATTTTTGAAAGTGCTTTAAAAAATAAAGTTTTAATATGTACACCTACAACTTTAATTGCACTTCTTAAAGGTGTATCTTACAACTGGCAACAAGAAAAATTAGCCAAAAATGTAGAAGAATTAGCATTACATTCTAGAGAATTGCAAAATAGAGTACTTAAATTTTTTGAATATATGGAAGGAATTAAAAAAGGCCTCGAAATAGCTAGTGATCACTATAATAAAGTAATTGGGTCCATTGAAAATAGAGTTATTCCTCAAATTAAAAAAATGTCTAAACTTGGAGCCATGGATGATAAAAATATTCAAAAGACTCCACATAAAGCAAAACTAAATATTAGAGATAAGAAAAATTCTTAATATTTCTTATTTATTTATTATTTTTCTAGAATTTAATGCAGCTCCAATTGTTCCATCATCTAAATAATCTAATTCTCCTCCTATTGGTATGCCCTGTGCTAACCGTGATACTGTAACATCTAAACCTTCAAGCAAATCACTAATATAAAAACTTGTCGTTTGACCAGCAAGAGTAGCAGAAGTTGCTATAATTACTTCCTTAATACCTTTAGCCTTAATATTTTCAACTAAACCTTTAATATTTAAATCTTCAGGATTAACTCCGTCAATTGCACTTAAAACACCTCCTAAAACATGATATAAACCATCATAATTATTAGTTCTTTCTAAAGCCCATAAATCAGAAACATCTTCAACTACACATATGATTTGCTTATTTCTGGTATCATCTGAACATATTTTACAAATATCTTCTGTATCTAAATTACCGCAAACTTTACATTTTTTAATATTTTTTGCCGTCTCAATCAATTTATTAGCTAGAGGCAACATTAAATCATTTGGATTTTTTATAAGATTTAGAACACCTCTTCGAGCAGAACGCGGACCAAATCCAGGAATTTTAGCCATTAACTTAATTAAATTATTAATTTCATCATTATACATTTTTATAAAAACGACTTCATATCAAAAGGAAGAGGCATTCCTCCTGTTATTTTATTCACTTCTGTATCATAAAAATTATCTGCTTGTAATTTTGCATTATTATAAGCCTCCATTATAAGGCTTTCTATATTTTGATGATCAATTAAATTTTTAGAAATATCTATATCTAATAAAGCGCCCTTACCCGAAATTTTAACTTTAACTACATTATTTGAATCTTGCCCAAAGAAAGCTGCATTTTCAATAGATTTTTTAAAATCTTCTACTTTAGATTTCATTTCCTTTAATTGCTTTAACATATCAAACATACATTATTCCTTTAAATTATTAGTAACTTCTTTATTTACTTCAATAATTTTAGCTTCTGGAAACTCTTTTAAAAAAGGTTTCACTAATTTATTTTCACTTGCACGCTGAATTATTTTTTGTTTCTCATTATTTTTATTTTCTGTCACAGATGTATAACCTTTTTCATCATTCAAAATATCCAATGTCCAGTTGGAACCTGTTAATAACAATAATTCTTTTTTAATTTTATTTAATAAGTTTAAATTATCTTTTTCTACTAAAATTAATTTTACTTCATATGGCTTATAACTAACTAATTTAACTTGGTCTATCAACATTGTATATAATGACATAGCCTTATTTTCTTTTGCAAGAGACAATAAACTTTCAAACGAATCAATATTATCTTTTTCTTTAGAAGAAGAAATATTATTTAAAGAGTGGATTTCATTTTTTTTTTTTAGATCAGAGCCTTCTATTAATGTCTTTAAATCTGGTAAATCTGTTGCATATGCGATTCTAATTAAAACCATCTCACAAGCTTCTTTCACAGAAAATGCTTTTTGCATCTCTTCTTGTCCCTTTAATAATAATTGCCAACATCTAGCTACAGAAGGAATATTTGTAAGTTCTGCACTTTTCAAAGCTCTATTTGTTTCATATTCAGACATTACTTGTGCAGTATTTAAAGAAGGTACTGCTTTAGCTCTTGCTACATTATGACTAATTTGAAGAAGCTCTTCCATAATTAATACAGGATCAGAACCAGATTTTAATAAATTATCATAATGATTTAGCACAGATAAAATATCCCCTTGAATTAATTTATCAAAGAGATCCCAAACAATTGATTTATCAGATAGACCTAACATATTATTTATAGTTTCTAATGTTATTCCAGTATTACTCATACTAATTGCTTGATCTAATAGACTTAATGAATCTCTTACACTTCCATCACTATACCTTGCTAATAAATTTAAAGACTTATCATCAATCGATACCTCTTCCTTTGAACATATTGACCTTAAAAGTTCTACTAATTCGTCAACTGCAACTCGTCTTAAATCAAACTTTTGACATCTAGACAAAACAGTCACAGGAATTTTTTTAATTTCAGTTGTACAAAAAATAAATTTAACATGCTCAGGGGGCTCTTCTAACGTCTTCAATAATGCATTAAAAGCTTGAGTAGATAACATATGAACCTCATCAATTATATAGATTTTATACCGCCCTTCTGCAGGCTTATATCTCACTCCCTCAGTAAGCTCTCTCACGTCATCCACGCCTGTATGGGAAGCCGCATCAATCTCAACTATATCTACATGTCTATCGTTTTTCGCAGAAATGCAAGAACTACATACCCCACATGGAGAAATAGTAGGGCTATCATCTTTCAAACAATTTAATCCCCTTGCAACTATTCTTGCTGCCGTTGTTTTTCCGACACCCCTTACCCCAGTGAATAAAAAAGCATGTGCAATCCTATTTAAACTAAAAGCATTACTTAAAATTTTTACCATAGAATTTTGACCTATTAAATCCTCAAATGTTCTAGGCCTATATTTCCTTGCTAAAACCTTATATTGCAAATCAGGTTTAGAAGAAGCATTTTGATCGTTTAAAGGTAAGTCATTAACCAAATTAATTTCTTTCAAATAATTTTAAAGATAGGAGACCGAAATAACCCATACCATAATCGCTACGGCTGCTTCTTTTCAGACCTGACCGAGTTCACAAAAAGACATGTCCATCGCGATCTCCCGATATCATTATAAACATTTATCTCATTAGATCCAATAAAGATATAAAAATTTAAATATACATAATTGCTAATGTTACTGATATTCTATATCTTAGCAATTTTATATAGGTAGATTATGATTAAAAGTTTTAATGCTAATGAAAATAATATAGATAAAGCTTCTAAATTAAGAGAAACTGATATATTTAAACATAAAGACTTCAAGGTTAATAAAATAAGATTAGTTATAGCCTACAAAGATAAGTTTCCAATAAAAAATTCTAATAAAAAGCCCTATCAAATTTTTTGGTTAAAAGGTCAGAAAGCTGAGCATTATATTTTAAGCTCAAAATCATCAATATTTTTAGGTTTATCAAATGGTAATTTTTATTTTTCTATTTGCCTTAATAAACTTGAATACTCTGAAGATATGTATTATGACCTCAGGACTTTAAATCCTTTATTAGATAATAATGATCTAGCCTTACTAACAAACTCCCGCGGTTTAAGTTATTGGCATAATAAGAATAAATTTTGTGGTATATGTGGGCACGAAACAAAAATGACAGACTATGGCCACGCAAGAATATGTGGCAATGAATCTTGTAAAAATAAAAGCTTTCCAAGATTAGATCCTGCAGTAATTATGCTTATAACTTATCAAGACTATTGCTTATTAGGAAGACAAAAGGTATGGCCAATTGGTATGCACTCCACTTTAGCAGGATTTGTAGAACACGGAGAAACAATAGAGCAAGCAGTAGCTAGAGAAACTTTTGAAGAAACAGGAGTAAAAATAAGAAATATTCAGTATAAGTATTCTCAACCATGGCCATTTCCATCTTCATTAATGCTTGGTTTTCACGCAGAGGCTTATGATAAAAAGCTTCATGTTGATTATTCCGAATTAGAAAAAGCTGAATGGTTTTCAAAAGAATATATTAAAGACAGTCCAGAAAATGAAATTTTTAAATTACCTGGTAAAATATCAATAGCGCGGAGATTAATTACAGATTGGATTAATAACTAATACTTTTAAGCCTCTCTTTCCTTAGCTCCTTTATATACTCCTAATATTCTTACTTCTTTTGAAAAAAAACCTAACTCTTCTAAAGCAAGTCTTACTGGCTTATCTGTAGGGTGTCCATAAATATCAATATAAAATTGTGCGGAAGTAAATGATTCATCAAGAATATAACTTTCTAATTTAACAATATTCACTCTATTAGTGGCAAACCCGCCTAGAGCTTTATAAAGAGCCGCCGGAATATTTCTTAATGAAAAAATACAACTTGTTATAATTAATCCATCATTCGGATCTGGATCAGCCGACTCAGAGCTTAAAACAACGAATCTAGTGACATTATCTCTAGAATCTTGAATATTATTTGATAAAACTTTAAGGCCATGAATTTCACCAGCTAAACTGGAGGCTATAGCTGCATGTTTTTTTTCATTATTTTTTGCAACATAAGCTGCTGATCCTGCAGTATCCCCCATAACAATTGGACTCAATCTATTTTGACTAATAAAATTTCGACATTGTGACAATGCCTGCACATGGCTAAAAACTGAAACAATATCTTCAATTTTAGCACCTTCTAATCCTAATAATTGATGATTAACACGATAAAAATATTCATTTACTATATGAAGTGATGAATCTCTTAATAAATTATGTATATCTGCTACTCTGCCTGCTCTAGAATTTTCAATAGGAATCATTGCATATTTAGCAGAACCTTGGTTAACGGCATCAAATGCATCTTCAAAATTTTCACATGGTAAAGTATTCATAGAAGGTAAAAATTCTTTACAAGCCATTTCAGAATAAGCTCCTGATTGACCTTGAAATGCGATATTATTTACTTCATTTTTATTCAATTAATTATTCTCCAATAATACCTTTAATCATGTTTATCTATATATACAAGAGCTTTTTTATAATCTGCCATATTATCAACTCCTATAGGAACATCATCAACCTTCCCAACATATATGCTCATACCGGCTTCTAAAGCGCGAAGTTGTTCTAAACTTTCTAATATCTCAAGTTTACTTTGTTTTAATTTTATAAAAGCTTCTAATGATTCTCGTTTATAACAATATAATCCAATATGATGAAACATTTCTTTTGACCCATGAGGAATGGAAGATCGGGAAAAATATAGTGCTTTTCCTCCCTCTTTATTTGAAAAATTCGAAAATACAACTTTCACAACATTGGGATCTGTTTCTTCTTTTTTATCAATAATTCTTGCAGCCAAAGTAGATAAATCACAATCGAATGAATTTTTATAATATAATAATCTTTCTAACATTTTTTTAGAAACTGTAGGCATGTCTCCTTGTAAATTGATTACATTTTTAATATTTTTGTTAGGATCTACTTTCTCCACTACCTCAAAGATTCTATCTGATCCAGATTTGTGGTCTTTACTAGTCATAATAACATTTACTTTATATTTTTTAGCTACATCATACACCTCAGCATCACAACAACCTATAACTACATCCCCAAGATCTGCGGAAGAAGCTATTCTAGCTATTCTAATTACCATTGGTAAACCATTGAATTTTAATAACGGTTTACCTGGAAGCCTTGTAGAATTCATTCTACACGGAATGACTATTAAATTTTCTCTCATAAAATTATTATTTAACCCTTATAAAATTAATATTATACTTGATAAATGTTTATTTATAACATATTTCAGATGAGAAGCTAAGTTACTAATTATAATTGCATTAAATTAAAAGAGGTAGAAGAAAAGTTATGTCTAGTTTTGAAATAAATAAAATTATGGGAGCCATATTTTCAGTCGCTTTACTTATACTTATTATTACTAATATTGCGGACACGTTATATCATGAGAAAGAAAATGATAATGTTGAGTTAAATACAACCAATATTGAAGAAAATATAGAAGCTGAAAATGTTGATAATATCAATGAAGTCAATATAGAACAGAGACTAGCTAATGCAGACATCAATGAAGGATTGAAAATTATTAAAAAATGTGAAGCTTGTCATACACTTGATAAGGGAGAAAAAAATAGATTAGGTCCAAATTTACATAATGTTGTATCAAGAAAGATTGCCTCTGTCGAAAACTTTAAATATTCTAAAGCACTCTTAGAATTAAATGATAACTGGAATAATGAGAATTTAGATAGATTTTTAGAGAATCCAAAAAAATGGGCACCTGGAACAAAAATGATCTTTATAGGACTTAAGGATCCATTAGATAGAGCAAACATAATAAAATATTTACAAAGTCTTAAATAATGTGGTTTTCTAACGGCATAACTCATAAAACACTTTTATTTATATTAATATTTTTTTTAAATATTGAAGAAAGTTTTTCTCAAAATAATAATAAAATGCATGCCATATCCGTTTTTGGAGATATAAAATATGATAAAAATTTTGAACAATTTGATTATGTAAATTCTAACGCACCAAAGGGTGGTAAAATAAAATTAGCTGAAAGAGGAACCTATGATTCGTTAAATCAATTTCTTTTAAAAGGACTACCTGCTATCGGGCTTGATTATATTTATGAAAGCTTATTAAAAGAATCTTATGATGAACCACTTACTGCTTATGGCTTGTTAGCTGAATCACTCTACATTAGTGAGGATAAATCTTCAGTAACATTTTTTTTAAGAAATAATGCAAAATGGCATGATAATACTCCAATAACAGCAGAAGATGTCGTCTGGACATTCAATAATTTATTAGAAAATGGACATCCTTATTTTAAATCTTATTATTCAGATATTTCTAATGTAGAATTTATAGATATGTATACTGTTAAATTTTACTTTAGTAATAAATTTAACAGAGAGCTTCCCATAATTATTGGCCAAATGAAAATACTGCCAAAACATTTTTGGAAAAATAATAATTTTACTTCATCAGGTTTAACAATTCCTTTAGGCTCAGGGCCATATAAAATAGACTCTTTTGTTCCAGGGAAGTCCATAACTTATAAAAGGATAAATGATCATTGGGGTCAAAACCTTCCTGTTTATGTTGGCCAAAATAATTTTGATTATATTCAATATGATTACTATAGAGATAATAATGTAATGATAGAGGCTTTAAAATCAAAAGAATATTATTTTAGACATGAAAACATATCCAAAGAATGGGCAACTTCTTATAATGAAGTTATTAAAAATAAAAATTTTATTAAAGAAGAAATTAGTCATGAGCTTCCTCAAGGAATGCAAGCTTTTGTATATAATACAAGAAAAAATATATTTAAAAATATAATTTTAAGAAAAGCGTTATCCTTAGCTTTTGATTTTGAATGGACTAATAAGACTTTATTTTATGGTCAATATTTTAGAACTAAATCCTACTTTTCAAATTCTGATTTAGCTTCATCTGGTTTGCCTGAAGAAAATGAATTACAAATTTTAAATAAATTTCAAAACCAACTTTCTCCTGAAATTTATAATAAACAATATAACCCTGGAGAAACAGATGGATCCGGAAATAACAGAAAAAATTTAAGAACAGCGCTTAAAATTTTAAAAGAAGGGAATTATAAATTAGTAGAAAATGTTTTATTTGACCCTGATGGTAATGAAGTTAAGTTTGAAATACTTTTATTAAATCCTGCATTTGAAAGAATAGTAGCCCCTTTTATAAAAAACTTAGCAAAACTTGGGGTAAAAGCATCAATCAGAATTGTAGATACTGCGCAATATAAAAACAGATTAGATAACTTTGAATTTGACATGGTTGTTATGGCTAGAGGACAAAGTTTAACACCTGGAAACGAACAAAAAAATTTTTGGTCTTCTGAAAGTGCTGATATACCAGGAAGTTTAAATTGGATAGGAATTAAAAACCCTATAGTTGATGAATTAATAAATTTATTAATTAATGCTCAAGATAGAAAAACTCTTAAAGCTTATGCTAAAGCGTTAGATAGGGTTTTATTGAACCAACATTATGTTATTCCACATTGGCATATAAAGCTATGGCGTCTTGCTTATTGGAATGATATTAAAAGGCCTAAAAATCTTCCAAAATATAATTTAGGGTTTCCAGAAATATGGTGGTACAATAATTAAAAAATAGATATAATTAATTCTATGACTTCATATTTAATCAGAAGAGCTCTACTAATTATTCCGACATTATTAGGAATAATGACGCTTAATTTTATAATTATTCAGTTTGCTCCAGGTGGTCCAGTTGAAAATACTATTGCTAAGCTACAAGGTATTGATGTAGGAGCTACAGAAAGGGTTTCTGGTGGTACAAAAGACAATCTAACCATACAAGACAATATGACAATTAATAGTAGCAAATATGTTGGAGCTCAGGGATTAGACCCAGAAATAATTGCCGAAATTGAAAAAATGTATGGCTTTGACAAACCGGCACATATTAGATTTATTAATATGATTAAAAACTATTTAACCTTTGATTTTGGAAGTTCTTTTTTTCAAGATAAAAAAGTAATAGATTTAATTAAAGAAAAACTTCCCGTATCAATTTCACTTGGTTTATGGACAACTTTTCTTGTTTATTTAATTTCAATTCCGCTAGGCATTTATAAAGCTGTTAATGACGGAAGAAAATTTGATATATGGTCAAGTATTATTGTAGTAGTAGGAAATGCAATACCCTCATTTTTATTTGCATTGTTATTAATTATACTTTTTTCTGGTGGTAAGTATTTTGATATTTTTCCTCTTAGAGGAATTGTTTCTGATAATTGGAATGAATTAAACAATATAGAAAAAATTATAGATTATTTATGGCATTTAGTATTACCAATAACGGCTCTAGTTATAGGAAGTTTTGCTAGCCTCACAATGTTAACCAAAAACTCTTTCTTAGATCAAATAAATCAACAATATGTTCTTACTGCAAGAGCCAAAGGCAACACTGAAAATAAAATTTTGTACGGTCATGTTTTTAGAAATGCGATGCTAATAGTGATTGCTGGTTTTCCTACTGCTTTTATAGGAATATTGTTCACTGGAGCATTACTTATAGAAATAATTTTTTCTTTAGATGGCCTTGGTCTTCTGGGATTTGAAGCAGCAATAAACAGAGATTATCCAGTTATGTTTGCATCTCTATATATTTTTACTTTATTAGGGTTAATAATGAATATAATGGGAGACCTTACTATGACTATAGTAGATCCTAGAATTGATTTCGAGAAAAGATAAGTAATAAATGTCAGAAATTAATAGTAGAAAAATTAAAAATTTTAAAAATAATAAAAGAGGATTATTTTCTTTATATATTTTATTATTATTACTTATTTTTACACTTCCTGCAGAATTTATTGCAAATGATAAACCTTTACTAATAAATTATGAGGGAAAGATTTATTTACCTATCTTTAAAAATTATGCAGAAACTACATTTGGCGGTGATTTTGAAACTAATACTGACTATAAAGATCCGTATGTTGTAGAATTAATTGAGAATAAAGGTTGGATGATATGGCCTATCATTCCGTTTAATTATCAAACAGTTAATTATGATTTAGAAGCTCCCGCACCTTCTCCCCCAAGTGCAGATAATTGGTTAGGTACTGATGACCAAGCAAGAGATGTACTTGCAAGATTAATTTATGGATTTAGAATTTCAATTATATTTGGATTTTTATTAACTATTTTATCTTCCTTTATTGGAATAGTATTTGGCGCATTACAGGGATATTTAGGTGGAATAACAGACTTATTAGGGCAAAGATTCATAGAAATATGGTCTGGAATGCCTGTATTGTTTTTATTAATAATAATAAGTTCTGTAATAACACCTAATTTTTGGATTTTACTTATATTACTTTTATTATTTAGTTGGATGACATTGGTAGGAGTAGTAAGAGCTGAATTTCTTAGAGCACGAAACTTTGATTATGTTAAAGCTGCAAAATGCTTAGGAATGTCAGATTTAAGAATAATAATTAAACATTTATTACCTAATGCTATGGTAGCTACTATAACATATTTACCCTTCATTCTAGCAGCTTCAGTAACAACTTTAACAAGTTTAGACTTTTTAGGGTTTGGATTACCTCCCGGAAGTGCTTCTCTGGGAGAACTATTAAATCAAGGAAAAAATAACCTTCAAGCACCATGGTTAGGAATTACTGGATTTATTTCTATAAGTATTTTACTTTCCTTACTAGTATTTATAGGTGAAGCGGTAAGAGATGCCTTTGACCCTAGGAAAATGAACAAATGAAAACAAATAACATTATAACTCCTGTAATATTAGCTGGTGGATCAGGTACAAGATTGTGGCCATTATCTAGAAAAGAAAAACCTAAGCAATTTTTAAAAATATTTAATAACTATTCTTTATTTCAACATACAATTATTAGATGTATTGATAATATTTTTTCAAAACCAATAATAATTGTTGGAGAGGATCACAGATTCATAGTTGCCGAACAGCTAAAAGAAATTGGTATAAAAAATCCTACAATAATCTTAGAGCCCAAACCAAAAAATACTACTGCCGCAATTACTATTGCTGCCAAATATGCTATATCAACAAAAAACTCTAATAATTTGCTTATCCTTCCGTCAGATCACTATATTAAAAATAATAAAGATTTTATAAAAGTCATAAAACTAGCTTCAAAATCTCCTATAAAAAATAAATTAATATGCTTTGGAATAAAACCAAGTGGACCAGAAACTAAATATGGTTATATCGTGCCTAATGCTTCTGAAAAAAAAATAATAAAAAATATTATTAAATTTGAAGAAAAACCTTCTTTAATAAAAGCAAAAAATTTAATAAAAACTGATGCTTTATGGAATTCTGGAATGTTTCTATTTTCTCCTATATCTATAACAAGTGAGATAGATAAATATGTTCCTAAAATTTCTCAACATATCAAAAAATCTATGGATTATAGCCATAAGGACATGGATTTTATTAGACTTAATGATAAGTTTTTTAATAAGGTTAAAAATATTTCAATAGATTATGCTGTTTTAGAAAAGACAAATAATGCTTATGTATTACCTACAAGTATAGAATGGAGTGATTTAGGAACTTACGAGTCTTTATGGAAAGCAACAAAAAAAGATAAAAATAACAATGTAATTAAAGGTGATGTTATTACGAATAATGTCAAAGATTCTTTTATTCACTCTGATAGCAAGTTACTTACAGCTTCCAATCTTAATAAAATAAACATAATTGCTACAGAAGATGCAATCTTGGTATCTAATATTAATGAATCTAATGAAATAAAGAATATTGTTAAAATTTTAAACAAAAATAATAGAAACGAACTTATTGAACATTCCTTAACCTTGAGACCATGGGGATCATATAAAAATATAAATTCTACTAAATCATATAAAATTAAAAAATTGACAGTTATGCCCGGCAAAAAATTATCTTTACAGAGACATAAAAAAAGATCTGAACATTGGATTGTAATTGAAGGAACAGCTACTGTTACGAAAGGCAATAATACTTTTACCCTTAATAAAAATGAATCCACTTTTATTTCTATTAAAGAAAAACATAGATTAGAAAATAAAACTAAAAAGCCTCTAATAATAATTGAAGTCCAAACCGGAACTTATTTTGGTGAAGATGATATAGAAAGATTTGAGGATATGTATGGGCGTATTAAATAGATTATGGATTCTAAATTATTAGAAATAAAAAACTTGAATGTTTCGTTTAAAGGCGACAAAAATATAGTTATAGCGGCAAACAAAATAAATTTAAATTTACATATGGGAAAAACTACAGCCTTAGTTGGCGAAAGCGGTTCAGGCAAATCTGTTACAGCCTTATCTATACTCGGTCTTCTACCATATCCAAACGCATTTCATAGCCAAGGAAAAATATTATTTAATAAACAAAACTTATTAAATGCTAAGCATGAAATAATGGGAAAAATTCGCGGAAATAAAATAGGTATGATTTTTCAAGAGCCTATGATGTCTCTTAATCCACTACACACTATAGAAAAACAAATTAAAGAAGTTTTGCTATTACATAATAATATTCCAAAAAGTAAAATTAGTAACCGTATCCTAGAACTTTTAAATTTAGTTAAACTAGATAATCCTGATCTAAAGCTTAAATTTTTTCCTCATCAATTATCTGGCGGACAGAGACAAAGGGTAATGATAGCTATAGCTATAGCCAATAACCCTAATATATTAATAGCAGATGAACCTACAACTGCACTAGATGTTACTATTCAGTCACAAATATTATCTTTACTTCAATATCTGCAAAAAAAACTCAATATGGCAATACTACTTATTACACATGACTTAAACATTGTAAAAAAATATGCAAAGTACACTCACATAATGTATAAATCTAAATTAATTGAAAGTGATTTAACAAAAACAATTTTTAAATACCCTAAACATAATTATACTTTAAAGTTATTAAAATCAAAACCTAAACCTCTCAAGAGACCAATAAATTTTAAGCCTGGAAAAAATATATTAAACATATCTAATTTAAAAGTATATTTTCCGATTAGAAAAGGAATCTTGAGAAGAACTGTCGGATATGTGAAAGCCATAGATAATCTATCGTTTTCTATATTGAAAGGAACAACCCTAGGCATTGTAGGAGAATCAGGCTCAGGAAAAACTACTCTAGGACAATCTATTTTAAATTTAATTCCCTCAAAAGGAGATGTTATATTTAATGGAAAAAATATTAATAGTAATAAAAAACAATCAAAAACATATAAAAAAAATATGCAGTTTGTTTTTCAAGATCCATATTCTTCATTAAGTCCCAGATTATCTATATTCCAAATTATTGCTGAAGGTTTAATAATTCATAATATAGGTAAGAACACTGAAGACAGAAGGATATTAGTTAGAAATATATTAAAGGATGTGGGCTTAGATCAAGATAGTATGAATAAATACCCACATGAATTTTCTGGAGGACAAAGACAAAGAATAGCAATTGCAAGATGTCTTATTTTAAAACCTGAACTTATAATATTAGATGAACCTACATCAGCATTAGATATGAATACTCAGATGCAGATAATAAAATTATTACTAGAACTTCAAAAATATAAAAAGTTAACGTATATTTTTATAAGTCATGATTTAAATATAATTAGAGCTGTTTCAGATAGAATAATCGTTATGAAAAATGGTAAAATTATTGAACAAAATAATACAGATGCTATTTTTGAAAATCCGAAGCATCAATATACTAAATCTCTGTTAAAAGCGTCTATGTGAATGGACTGTTATTATGAAAGAAATTAAAAAGTATACAGAAATATTATTTTATTCAAAATGGGACTCTATTGAAGAATGGCAAAAAGTATTTGATAAAAAAAATATAAAATTGTTGAAATGGCCGTCTGATTTCAAAGATAAAACTAATTATTATAATATTAAATACGCAATAGTATGGGACCCTTCAGAGAAAATGTGGCAATACTTTCCAAATTTGAAATTAATTCAATCTCTGGGAGCAGGAGTTGACCATATTCTAACTAAAAACCCGCCTAAAAACTGCGTAATTACGCGGCTTGAAGATCCAAATCTTACAAACCAAATGACCGAATACACAATACTTTCCGTTTTAATGTGTTATAGAAAATATTTTCAATATAACGAACTTAAAAATAAAAAAAAATGGAATCAAATTTCTCCTTTTAAAGCAGAAGAATTTAAAATTACTGTTTTAGGTTATGGTAATATAGCAAAAAATATAGTTAAGGAACTATTAAGATTCGGATTTAAAATTAATGTTTGGGCTAATAAAAAAAGGCACCTTACCAAAACCAAATATTATTATGGGCATAAACAATTATATAAAAGTGTACAAGAATCCAATTGTTTAATAAACCTTTTACCTCATACTTCCTCAACATATAACATTATTAATTCATCAATATTTAAGATACTTGCCCCTGAAGCTTATTTTATAAATATAGGAAGAGGTAAAACTGTTGATGAAAAAGATCTTATATATGCTTTAGAAAATAAACTACTCAATGGGGCAATATTAGATGTATTTAAAAACGAGCCATTAAAAAAATCTAATAAATTATATACTTTAAAAAATGTATTTATAACACCACATATTGCTGGAATTACAAATCCAACAAATTATGCCGCAAATATTCTCATACAAAACATTAAATCTTTAAATACAAAAAATAAAATTAAAAATAGAATTAGTTTAGCAAAAGAATATTAAATTATTTTTTAATAAATTCTTTTAAAAACTTGTAAATTGATCTAACTCCTAATATATCTCCTCCTATTGAATGTCCTGGTCTACTACTATCACTCCATGCGTATGTATCAATATGTATCCAATTTTTAGTATTAGTAAATTTTTTTAAGAATAATGCTGCAGTAATGGACCCCGCAAAAGATCCTTTTGAAATATTATTAGTATCTGCAACATCGCTATTTAACCATTTATTATAGTTATTCCATAATGGTAATCGCCAAAGCGGGTCTTCCTGCTTTAAACAAATATTATTAATAATATTTGCAATTTTATCTGATGAAGTAAAATAAGCAGGTAGATCAGGACCTAGAGCTACTCTGGCAGCACCTGTCAATGTTGCAAAATCAATTAATAAAGCAGGTTTAAATTTATCTGCATAAGTTAAAGTATCAGCTAAAATTAATCTACCTTCTGCATCAGTATTACCAATTTCAACTTTTAAGCCAGCCCTGCTATTATATACATCTCCTGGTCTCATAGATTTTGAACCTATATCATTATCAACCGCTGGTATTAAAACTTTAAGTTTAATTTTTAATTTATTTCTTATAATTATATTTGCTAAAGATAAAACAGAGGCAGCTCCACCCATATCCTTCTTCATATTTCTCATATACTGGGATGGTTTTAAATTTAATCCTCCAGTATCAAAACAAACACCTTTACCCACGATAGTGATTAAAGGATAATTAGTATCTACATTATAATTCATTTCTAATAATCTAGGACCCTGTGTAGAAGCTTTTCCAACTGCATATATTAGTGGAAAATTATTTTTTATATTATCACCTTTGGTAATTTCTGAAATTAAACCATAATACTCAGCAAAATCAATAAACGTTTTTTCCAGCGATTCTGGACCCATATCAGAAGACGGTATATTTATTAACTCTTTGCCGTAAAAAACACCGCTTAAAGTGGATACCAATTCTCTTTTATTTTTTTTATTTTTAATATTTAAATGACTAAAATTATTAAAAAGATTAAATTTATATTGATTTAGCCCCCAGCCTAAAGCAAAGTTAAATTCTTCATTACTCTTTAAACTAGAGTTTAATCTCCAATTACCATTATCTAATTTTGAAGCCACTAGTGACCCTAACTCTATTAGTCTATGTTTATAACATTTGTTATAAATTACTATAGTCGCATAAGCTTTATTACGCCTATATAAATACTTTATATCAAAATATTTAGAAATAAACTCATTGCTATCTATAATACTAATTATCTCTTTAGGTAAATTACTATGCGTTTTTAAACTATTATCAATTAAATATAATTCAGTGTAATTTTTATTCTTAACTTCACTAAATATATTTTCAGAAAAACTTATAAAACTCTTTATAGAAGGTTCATTAAAAACCATATTTATCACTTTTAACTAATATTAAAAAAAAGGCACCTAGGCTTTAAACCTAGGTGCCTTATGTTTTTCTTATATGTCTATATTAGAAGCTTAAGTTAATACTTCCTGACATATAATTTTCTTCGTAATCGTCTCTACCATTAACTGAACCAGCTCTTATGCCTCCACTTAAGTGATTACTTAACATAAAGTTAACGCCACCACCTATGGTATAAGAGTTTTCAGCATTTGATGCAGCAAGATCTGCAGCAGTTCCATCTGTACCCGCCTCTGTCTTATATGCTGCTTTCGTAGTATCTTCTGAGCTATAAGATAAATCTAGGAAAGGAACTACCTTACCTAAGTTAGCTGCAATGTTTAGTCCTATTTCCATAGTTTCAGACTCTACTGAACGAGCAGCTATGCTATCATCAGTCGTAGTCAATGTAGCATTACTTGATGAGAATAATAGCCCATCCCCAACTACTGAACTTGAATCATCACTAGGACGAGTATCTGTGAATGCGTCTATATCCATAGACATCGTTCTGTATGCTAATCTTGGACTCAAAGAGAATTTGCCTCTAGCAAAATTAGCTACCACTCTAACATTTGAATACTCCACATCAGCATTAGTTTTACCCGTAATTGTTTTATCATTACCTAAATCTCTACGAGTAGTATTAATTGTTGAGTCTCCTTGACCCATTCCTAAGTCAATCTGAAGCATTGATGTTCTATAAGCAGCATAAATACCATATGTATCTATATCCTGTTTATAGGTACCATCATTAAATGTAGTCTTTAAATCTGTACTTAAACCAGATACTACAATACCAACTAGAGCTTTTCCGAAGGATTTATCAACACCAATAGAATAAGAAGATGTGTCTCCATCGTATTTATTAGAGTCTAGTCTCACACCAGTGAAAGTCTGAGTATTTTTCATGTCAGTGCTTCCATAATCAGCCCACAAACTAATTCCACCTACTAAGCCATTTGCTGACATAGCTATTCCATCTGCTTGATTTGAGAAGCTTAATCCTGTAGCACTTGCTCCTGATGACTGCGCAGCATAAGCCATATCTACACGATTTGATACTGCTCCAACAATTGCATTAACTGCAACTCTAGCAACATCACCAGCAACTACAGCAGTACCATTTGTATCTGCAGCACCAGCATATAAACAGTCATTACCTACATATGCTTGACCAAATTCTTGAATCAAATACTGCTCGGCATTAGTCGGCGTTCCATTTGCACCTTTATTAGGAGAATTGTATACATACGCTATCTGGGTGTAATCATCACCTAATTGCATTCCGTATGCATCATTCTTACAACTGATACTATAAGTACCAGCAGCACTAGCTTTATTTTCCCCAAATAAACCCAGCGCCATAACAGCTACTAAAGCAACTGTAAAAATTCTTTGTAGTTTCATGGTAGAAACCTCCTTAAATGTTAACCCCATAGAAAAACATGTGGTTTATTAAAATCACTATTTATGATTTTATTCAAAAGTTAACGTTAAAACAAGCACATAATGCTTTTTTTTATTTAAAAGCAAATTATTGTTGCATTATAACAACACTAAAAAATTATGTTTTTGGTTATTTATATTTTATTTTATACTTTGTAACACTTTTTTTAAGGAATCTGCTGTTTCTTTATCTATATATTCAGAATCAAGAACACCATTTTGACTAGCTTTTCGAATTAATTCTATTCCTTTATCAAAATTACCTTCTTCTATAAAAATTGCCCCAAGAGACAAATCACAATATCCTTGATAATGGCCAATTTTTTCTATTTTATTACAAATTCTCTTCACACCTAAATAATTATTATTATTAAGAAAATACGAGATTAGAGAAGTAGACTGGTCAACCCTTTTAGGCGCTATATTCAATAGTAAAAACAATTTATTTTCCCATGTATTTAAATATTCTTCTACTCTACTACGAGTTATAACTCCTAATTCTCCTGGCAAAATAGAAATCATTGATAGCACATTAATATGAACATTAATTAATTCCAATGAGGCTTTACCTTCCTTAATCAAGTCATCAGAGGCACATAAATACCAATTCAACACTAAATAATCAGATTCGTTCAATTTTCCATAAAGCAAGACTTGATCCTTATAATAATTATTAAAGCCATTAAACTTTTGACTAAATTGTAGAGCTCCTTTCCCAAAATCATTTACACCTACAGTACAAGATCCTCCTCTTTCATAGTTTTCTGCCAAATTAATTAACTGACTCGCGCGAAAATTGTTCATATGATTATGTGAAGTAAAATAGGATATATAGGATCCATAAAATAAAAATATACTAATTGATATCATACAAAGACTATAGATTAATTTTGAATTAGCAAATTTCTTAATCTTATTGAAAATAACTAATTCTTTGTCCTCATGATCTAATTTAAATATTAAACCTACCAGTAATGCTTGAATTACTATATTAGAAACCCATTGAAACCAAAAAGCACTAATACAAAAATACAACAACCACATTAATGCTAGCTTGTTGGAACTTCTATATGAAAATTTAAATATAAAATATGTATAAACCAAATAAAAAAAGGCTCCTAAAAAACCTATACTAAATATATGTTCAAATAATTCATTATGCGTATGAAAATGAACTCTGTTTCCAGTATTAATTTGATAAAATACTTCAGGAGTAAAACTTGAAATTAATAACTCTGAAATACTCCCCCACCCATATCCTAAAATTATAACTTTTAAATTTATTAAATGCTCAAACAGCACACGCACTATAGAACCTCTTGCCACTAAAGTACCTAAATGCCCAATCCAACTATCTGTATTAGTTATATTATTAGTTTGATCTGTTTCCCCATCCCAAAATATAAAAGAAGTAGCCACCATTATTATTGATAAAAAAACAGGAATTAAAGTAAAAAATAAAGGATTATAAATAAATTTTTTAAATTTTAAGTTTAAATTATTCATTACATAATAAATCAGCCAAGCTAGAAATATTAACAACCATAAAGCAATCGCAGAGTTATTATCAATAATCCAAAATAAAGGACCCAAACAAAGAAACGAAAAAAATTGTAATAGTTTTTTATATTTTAAAAAATTATTATCATTAGTTAAAATGAAAAATAATATTATAAATGATACAAAATATAAAGCTAACCAATCATTGAAGCCAAAAAATGATATTACTATTCCTGTAATACTAGGATAAAAACTACCTATAGTAATAATTAAAACAACAAGAAATAAATTTAAAAATAACCCGTAAACCCAATTTTTATTTGTATTTAAAACTAGATATAAAATTGTGAATATTGCTAAAGCAAAATACCAAAAAGCACCTTGTCCTATTTGTGGAGAACCAAAAAGGGCTAATATGGGCAATCTCTGAAAGAAACTAGAAATTATGCTATAAAAACCAATAAATATAGGAATAATTATTAAGGGATGCCCTAAACAAGATCGAATTTTTCCATTATTATAACCAACTCTTAAAAGTAATAATGAAATAATAGCTGATAATAAGTATGTAGCTACTATCATGCCTTCTACTTGACCCCAATAACCAATATGAAATTGAGGAGATGCTAAAAAAATTAGCCATGGCGAAATAATNGCTAAAATTCTTAATANTAAATTTTCAATNTAAATTANTTTACTCATATANTTATCCATGGCNTAAANTTTNTAAATCCTTTTAAACTGAATCATAATAAAAAAAATACAACAAAAAAATTCNTTAAATTATTTATACTAACAGACTTAAATGTTTTATAATAAAATATCGAATAAAATTTGGATAAATAATGATTTCAATTGTAATACCTATTTTTAATGAAGAAGAAAACATTATAAAACTATCTAATTCTATTAAATCCGCATTATCAAAATTAGATTATGAAGTCATATTTATTAATGACGGAAGTACTGATAACTCTGAAATAAAAATAAATGAAATAATAAAAAAATTTAATAACTTTAAGTTGATAAACCTTAGAAGAAATTATGGGCAAACTGCTGCTATGCAGGCTGGCTTTGATAATGCAATTGGCAAAGTAATAATTCCTATGGACGGAGATTTACAAAATGACCCTAATGATATTCCAATTTTAATTGAAAAGCTNAATGAAGGCTATGANGTAGTATCAGGATGGAGAAAAAATAGATATGATAAAAAATTCACAAGAATTCTTCCTTCAAAAATAGCCAATATCATTATATCTAAAATTAGTGGCCTCCACCTGCATGATTATGGGTGTACTTTAAAAGCTTATAAAAAAGAAATAATTGAAGATATTAAATTATATGGGGAAATGCATAGATTTATTCCTATATATGCGTCCTGGGAAGGGGCAAAAGTTACTGAAATAGCAGTTAACCATCATCCAAGAATAGCAGGGAAAACAAAATATGGGCTATCGCGTATACCAAAAGTAGTTTTAGATCTACTTGTTATAAGATTTTTTGACAAATCATTAGATAGGCCAATTCATTTATTTGGTAAATTTGGTTTATTTATGTTTTTTTTAGCATTTATATTATTTTTAATTGCTATATCAATAAAATTATTTATGGATATTTCTTTTATACTTACCCCATTACCACTATTAGTCGTATTTTTTACATTATCCGGGCTTTTATGCATATTTTTAGGGCTAGTGGCGGAAATTCAATCTAGAATATATTTTGAATCTATTAACCGTCCTCCATATCTAATAAAAAAAAATAAAACAAATATAGATAAAAAAGAATAATAATGTGTGGCTTTGTAGGATTCACTAACCCAAGATCTGAGAATATTTCAGAAAATATATTAAAAAAAATGTTACATTTAATAGACCATCGCGGTCCTGATGAAAATTCATTTTTCATAGAAAAAAATATAGCTTTAGGGCACCAAAGGCTATCAATAATAGATTTAGAAGGTGGGAATCAACCTCGAAGAGATGAAGAAGCATATCTTGTTTATAATGGAGAAGTATATGGTTATAAAGAACAGGCTAAACTATTAAGATCAAAAGGGGTAATACTCAAAGACAATTCAGATACCGAAACATTATTTCAATTACTAAAATTATATGGTGTTGAAAAAACCCTAACTATGATTGACGGAATGTTTAGTTTTGCTTTTTATGAAATAAAAAATGATACACTATGGCTTGCAAGAGATCCTATGGGCGAAAAACCACTATACTATTCAGTCAAAGAAGATGGAATTATTTTTGGATCAGAGATTTCTAGTTTAATGCCAGCTCTCAACCCAAATAAACATGCAATAGACGAAAGTGCTCTTATTTCATATTTACATCTTGATTATATTCCTCATGAAAAAACAATTTTATCTAACGTTACAAAAGTTATGCCTGGACAGATTATTAAGTATAAAAACAATTCTATCAAAAAAAGTTTTTACACTAATTCTAAATTCAATAATAATATACACAAAAGTTTTAAAAGTCCTACGGAACAATTAGATAAACTTTTGAATCAATCAGTTAAAGATAGATTAATAGCAGATGTTCCTGTAGGAGTCTTTCTTTCGGGAGGAATTGATTCAAGTTTAATTGCCTATTATGCAAAAAAAAATAATAGTAATATTAAAAGTTATACAATTAAGATGGATTCAAATTCATATGACGAATCTGCCTATGCTAAATTAGCTGCACAAAAACTGGGCATAGATAATAAAATTGCCGAATTTGATAATAATTCTATACTAAATTCTCTTGAAATTATTGAACAAAAATTAGACGAACCACTCAGTGATCCATCTATTTTACCAACTTTTCTTCTTTCCCAATTCGCTAGAAGGGAAGTCAAAGTAGCTCTATCAGGTGATGGTGCGGATGAATTATTTTGCGGATATGCGCCATTTAAGGCTGTTAAATTCTTATTTATTCTCGCGCTATTTCCAAGAGTATTCGGAAATTTTATTACTAATGTTACAGAATCTATTCCATCAAAAGATTCTTATATGAGTCTTCATTTTTTAATTAAGCATGTCAGTAGAGGCCTTGGTTGGCCAAGTTATCAACAAGTATTTAGATGGATGTCTCCACTTTCAGACAGAAATATTTCATATATTTTAAATCAAGAAACTGCTGCAAAAATGGATGTAAAAAATACTTGGGATAATTTATTAAAAAACAATAATTATGAAAATAAAGATATTACAAATATTTTAAGTAAACAATTTCAAGAATTTTATTTACCAAATGATATTTTAACCAAAGTTGATAGAGCTTCCATGTTTAATAGCTTAGAAGTCAGATCTCCTTTTTTAGCTAAATCGATTGTCAATTTTTCAAACACACTACCAAATGAATTTAAAGTAAAAAATAACCAAACAAAAGTAATACTAAGACAAATAGCATCTAACATACTTCCAAAAAATATTAGCTCTAGAAAAAAACACGGTTTTGCAATACCATTAGCGCAAATGATTAGAGGACCGTTAAAAGAAAAAATAGAAGACACTTTATTATCAAATAATATATTGATTAGCAGATACTTTAACAAAGAAAAACTAGAAATATTATTAAAAGATCACTCTCGAGGTATTGATAATAGAAAGCCAATATNGGCTATTTATATGTTATACAAAAATATAGAAAGATTATTGAAATGTACTTAAAAAATATTTATTTCTTATTAAAAATATTTTTATTAAATTTTGTAGGTAATAATGATTAAAAAAAAAATAGGCACAATAAACGAGCTTGATAAAAATAATCAATTCTCTAGGTGGGTTAATGACCACGATATTTTAATTTATAAACACGATAATAAAATTGAAGCTATATCAAATATTTGTCCCCATTTCGGAGGTCCAATTGGATATCATGAAATTAAAATAGTTGATAATAAACCTGTATTCACTTGTTTATGGCATAACTTACAATTTTGTATTAAATCTGGAGAATGTACAACACATAACAATTTAAAATTAAGAAAATATAATGTAGAAGTTGAGGACGAAGCTATTTTTGTGTATATAAATTAAATGACAAAATATTTTTTACATTCAACCTCATCAGCAAAAACTGAATTTCCAAAAGAATTATTAATATGGAATTATTGGGACCATGAACATATAGTTGGGACTCACTTCGAACACTATAAAAAAGTAAATATTATTTATGAAGATGACAAGGTATGTTTTTCAGAAAGATGGGCTAAATTACCTTTTGTTCCATTCTATTTAAAAACTACTGATTTTTGTATTATGACTAATGAAAATCAAATGGATGTGCACCATTACGCATTCTTCAACTTAATATACTGTAAACAAAAATTTAACTTTGAAGAATATGCACCTAACAAATGTAAGGTCACAAAGCATGATTATATACAAGTTCCAAAATTTATGAAATTTTTACAACCACTTTTTAATAAAATTATGCAAAAATGGTTTATTAATGTATGGGAAGAAGATATGCCTATGAGAATAAGAAGATTGAGAGTATGGAAATTAGGTTTTAGAGATTTTCACGGTATAGATTATATTAATAACCCGAAACTTAACAAAAGCATTGATAAAAACAGAAACTACACAGTTAAGCTTCCTATTCCTAAAATTACACATATTAAAAATAAATCTTATGAAAAAACGTTTTTAAGAATAATAAATAAAAGTAAGCACATTGGTTATGGCTTGCTCGATCTGTAAAAGCACAGGTACACACGATAGTATTTTGATTAAAGATTATGAATATAATACTAAGCATATTACTCAGTATTATGTTTGTAGTAATTGTGACGGAATATATAGAAATAAAATTTTAAATTATAATATAGAAAAATCTTTATATGATAAAAAATCATATAAACCAGTAAAAGGAGGGATAATATACGACTTATTAAAAAATATTAATTCATATTATGAAAAAATTTTTATATTAAAATATTTAAAAAAATACAAAATAAAAAACCCTACTAAAATTATAGATATGGCATGTGGCAAGGGATATTTAATAGGTAAGCTTGCTAAAAACTTAAATTTTAAATGCTTTGGAATAGATATTAATGTTGATACTGAAAATAATACAAATAACATCAACTTTATTCAAAGTAGTTATACTAATTTAGATTTTATAAAAAATATAAAACCAAATTTAATTATAATTAACAATTTTATAGAACATATGGAAGATCATAGTTTTATTAATAACATTTTAGATGTAATGGAAAATAAAAGTTTATTAATTATTATTACTCCAAATACTAATACAAATGGAAAAAAATATTTTAAAGATTGTTGGTCTGGCTTTCATGCTCCAAGACATAAAGTAATATTCAATGAAAGAAATATACAAAATATTCTTAAGTCAAAAAATAATTATCAAACCGAAATCAGATTCCTTTACGACCCTTTTACAAATTTAATATCTACAATAAATTTATTTAAAAAATTAAAAAATGACTTATCTTTTATAACTTTAATTAAAATTTTAATATGTCCTTTTATATTATTTCTAGATTTAATAAATAAAAACAGAATAATGATGGTGATAAGAAAAAAATAGAAAATTTACTTATGCTTTTTTAATGACAGCTCTTTTGCCAAAAATCCATTTTAATAAACCCCATATGGCTCCAAAAGATATTACTGAGCTAAACCATATATTTAGTAATAAAGAATAAATTAAAAATTTAGGCCTAGTTTCAAAAATAAATTTATAAAACTTAAAATAACCATTTAACCAAATAATTAAAAAAATAATAAAAACTATAATATAATTAATAGAAAATAAAATAGCTAAAAATAAGGAAAAGAATGTAATAGGAATACTAATTGCTGCAAAACCAGAATCTACATTAGCTGGCCCTTTAGTCTCAAATTTTAAATCGTTCATAAAGATTAACATCCATGTAGAAACTCTTAAAAAATATGTTCTAGTTAATTTGTTAAAATTTGGAAAATTATGTTTTACTTGAAAGAATGGATCCAAATATAGTGAATACCCTTTTATAATTCTCCTTCCTAATTCTTCATTTTCATAATCCATTCCCCATAATATATCTTTATTATAACCACCTATATCCATATATACTTTCTTTTTAATAGCACCTATTTGGCCATTAAAAGTTTGGTATGGAAAAGGTTTTTTATATTTCATAAAATGGTAATAAAAAAATAAGGCTTTATAATATTGTGTTTTTCCTGAATTAATTGGTTCAGGATAATAAATTCCAGAAACCGCATCCGCTTTATACTTTTTAAAAGTGGACAAACAATTACTAAACGTATTTTTTAAAAAAACAGTATCACTATCAGTAAAAAATATTATCTCACCTTTTGCTTGATTTACTCCATAATCTCGCGCTGTCGAAGGTCCACTATTTTTCTGCATTTTTAGTAATTTAATTCTTGTATGGTCCTTTTTCAATTGTAAAACTATATCAGCGGTTTTATCATCTGAACAATCGTCAACTATTAAAATTTCATCAGGACATTTATCAGCATCAATTGCACTCAGAATACAATCTTCAATGGTTTTTTCAGCATTCCATGCAGGTATAATTAAAGAAGCCTTCATATCTAATACTATTTATTATGATCTATAGTACTTTTACCCAAATTTTTAATAGCAGAGATAGCTACTTTTGGATAATTCTTAGGTTTCCATACAACATTAGCAGCTAATGCGCACTCAAAAGAACACTTACATTTAGTTTTTTTGATCCATTTTTGCATTACAGAAACATTATTCTCTTTCAATAATTTGGACAAATTCCAATCATGATTTCTTAAATTTCCAATACTTTTTCCTAAAATTTCACAAGGCATAACTGTACCCGTCTCACTTACTACTAATAGCTTTCTTCCTGCTACACATGAACTTACATATTCATCATCAAATACAGTTCTCATCAAATTTTCTCTTGTAACACTATTAACACCTCGCCATAAAGGATATAAAAATCTTTTCTCCTTGTTTTTTTCCCTAGCCTCTAAAAAATCATTAATTAATTTATACCTTTCCTTAGAAACATTTTTCAAATTTTCATCTTTAATTTTACCTCTAGCATAGGTAACTGACATATTATCAAAGTTAAAACTTTGGTTTAAAGACTTTACTGTATCTAGTAAATAATTTTCTGATGAGGCCGTAAATACTGAATTACAATCAAGAACTAAATTTGAAAATTTTGCTCTTAATGGACTTATAGCATCATAACTTCTTCTTATTTTTTTAAATGACCCAGGCATAGACCTTAAATTATCATGAACTTCTCCAATGCCTTCTATTGAAAATGTTAACCTAAAATAAGTATCTGGAAAACGAGGCAGAATTTCTTCTAAAAAAGAAACCATTTTATTTGTTAATGAAGCATTCGTAGGAATAGTTACCCACCTAGCATCTGTCTCTTCTAACAATATACCTGCAATTTCCTCAAATTCCTTGCGAAGAAAAGGTTCGCCTCCTGTCATAGATAATTGTACTAACGGCCCTATAGTAGGTGCAAACTTTCTTATTTCTTCCACTGACATTTCATTAGGCTTAAGACCTTTTTCTATCTCATCACTATAAAAACAAAAATTACATCTAAAATTACATCTATTAGTGACATAAAAAATCATATAGCTAACTTGATTAGGATTAACTACACTAAATGAGTTTCTTAATGACTTTTTAACATTCAAAATATATTTCCTTGTTAAAATTACTCTTAGTTATATAAACTATAAATATAATGTTAAATTCAATAATAAAGAATTATATAAATGCATACTACATATATTATATTTTTTTTCATCATAATATTTCCTAGATTAATTTTTGTATTTATTTTTCCTGAAAATGGAGGAGACTATGAAATATATACAACTGTTGCAAAAAATATTTTAAACGGATGTGGCATATCTTTATCTGATCCACAAACAAAGGAATGTATTCCTCATTTTGGGGGAAATCATGGTCCTGGTTATCCATTATTTATTGCTACGGTTTGGTCTTTATTTAACAATTCTGATTATGCTGTAAAAATAGTACAAACAATCTTATATGCTATTAGCTGCATTTATTTAATGAAATCAATTTATAAACTTACCAATACTAAAAATATTACTGTTATAATAGGTTTAGCACTTGCTCTTTCACCTTTATTAATTGCATGGCCTAGATACCTTCAAACTGAAACTTTATCTTTAGCTGCATCAATATACTTAATAGCTGAGATAATATTTTCACTTTCTAATAAAAAAATAAAAATACTTTCTATAAGTTTAGCTTTAATTCTAGCAACTTGGATTAGATTAGATAATATATTTCTAACAGTTCCTGTAGCTATCTTAGTAATATATCTTCACGGTTTTAAAAAAGGTATTTTTAAAGGACTTATAATTGCGCTTATACTCTCTTCTACTTGGGGTTTATGGACGGCAAGAAATATATATGTAGGCCTAACCAATTTGATACCGACTGATCTTATCATGCCAGATGGAAGTAGATCTCCATCCGGCTACTTAAAATGGACAAAAACCTGGATAACTCACGAATATGAAAGACCGGGCGCATTATGGGGAATAAATAGAAAAAATTATATAAATATAAATATCCCAGAACGGGCTTATAATAGTGAAGAAGAAAAATTAGCAATTGAAAATTTAATTTCAAATTTAAAGAAATTAAATAAAGAAGACTTTCCTATTGAAATAGATAATCAATTTAAAGAAATAGCAAATAATAAAATTAAAGACAACCCTATACAATATTGGCTAATTTATCCATCAACCAGAGCAATTAGAATATGGACAAACCCATTTAGTAGTTTTGGATGGCCTAATGAGATGCCAGATCAAGGCCTAAGCCAAAATGAAAGATTGGCTGCGGCTAAAGGTAATATAGATATTTTAATGGAAAAGGCATATTATTATCCATTTCATGCTATATCAAAAGGCTTCAATGGGTCATATAGATTTATAATAATGATTTTACTTGCATACAGTATATATAAAATATTTAAAAGAAATAGATCTGACCCTATATATGCTTTCGGTATTATAACATTATCCTATTTAATAGCTAGAACAGTATTTTTCAGTTTGAATTCCAACTTTGAAACAAGATACATGCTTACTGCTATGCCTTTTATAGAAATTTTTGTATTTCTAACTCTTTACACGCGTTTTTATAAAAATAACTAATTTTTTTATAGTTATACCCTGCAAGTAGAGAAGAATAGGCAAATAAGGTAATGAATATTTTGGAGAAATAGTTGGACCAGTAATAACACAAAAATATATAATCACACATATAGATATAATTGCTATTAATAGGCTATTTTTTATAAAAAAATAATAGCCTAAAATTATAGAATAAAAACTAAATATTGAAAATAATAAAGATAGTAAAAGTACTATAAAATATAGATGATATTGCTCATTTAAAAATAATTTATTGATCCAATTTATTATATTACTCTCTTCCGCTAAAGATAAATGAGGTAGAATTCTCACCCTATAATCAATCATAATCGGCGAACTTAAAATATTTATAATAGATGATCTTAACCATGCATAAGTTAAATCAGTGTAATTTTGTTTTTTTAAAATATCTATGGAAACCTTTATTTTATTTTTACTATCTTTATATGGCTCATTATTATTAGCTTCAAAATTATTTAATTCTTTATTTACCAGATTAATTGCTGTTTTTCTATCCATTCCTTGACTAATAGATAGAACTCCCGGAACCATCCAATATGCCATATGAGAACCACTTTGGGATGTTAAGGAATAGGTATCATATTTAATTATATTTTCTGACAACCTATGAGATATAGGAACTAAAGCTATTAATAAAAATGCAAATAATCCAATTAATACTCTAATATGATTATTTATTTTATTTTGTAAAATTAAAAATATAATTGGCAAAGATAAAAATATTAAGGGAAAAGTAGCTGCTCGTATAAATGTAGAAATACCTAAAAATAATGCAGAAATATATAAAAGAATTAGAGAATTTTTTGACCGTAAATATTTTAATATAAAATATAAACTTAAACTAAAAGTAAAAAGAAATATTGTATCAGAAAGAATTTGTGAACTAATAATTATCATTAATGGTGAAAATGCAGCAAATAACCCTGTGTATAATTGATAATCTTTATTTAATAATCCAGCGCAAAGAAATATAATTACGCAAGTAAATGAATCTATTATTGACTGTATTACTAATACAAAAAATAAACTACTATTAGTTAACCATTGTAAAAAACCAAAAAATAAAAATGAACCAGGCATTCTCTCAGTTAAAAGAGAAGTTGGTAATTCACTCCATGGTAAATAAGCTCCCTTTGAGGACCAATCCCAATAAAATTTCTGGTCTTCAATAAGGTAATTATCAACATTCAAGTCTAAAAATAATAAATTTATAAATCTTATAGTAAAAGCTAATAAAAATATTAACAATCCAAATTGCATTTAAGTTGCCTTCAACTTAAAAAATGCAAATACAACCATTTTTATTAATAAAAAACCATGACTAAATCTTGAAATTTGAGTCTCTCCATATTGCCTTGCTCTATACTTAATAGGAACTTCAACCATCTTCAAATTTAACCTTGATGCACCAAATATAATAAAAAAATCTCCAAAAGGATCAAAATCTCCTAAATCTTTATTAATTAATTGTGCTTTATCATAATGTTTTTTCCTTATTACTTTAGTTCCACATAAAGTATCAGTATAAGCCTGTCCTAATAACCAAGTGAATAAAATAGAAAATATTTTGTTAGCTATATAATTCAAAAACCTCATAGCTTCCTGCTCCATAGGATATATCAACCGCGTACCATTTATATATTCGGCTTCTCCTGTACTTATTTTTTTCCAAAACTTCGGTATATCTTCTGGTGGAACAGTTAAATCTCCATCAAGAATTATTAGTACATCCTTAGAGGCCAATTCAAATGCTTGAAATACTGCATCTGCTTTACCTTTACCTTTTTGCTGAATGGCTTTCATAGTAAAACCTTTATTTATAAAAGTACTATCTTTTATAACTTTTTTCACTTCTTCCCATGTACCATCGCTAGAATTTCCTTCCACAAAAATAACTTCAATATCCTTTGTAAATGCAGGTAATCGTTTTAAAGCATTCCTGATATTACCTTTTTCATTTCTACATGGAATGATAACGCTTGCAGAAGCAGGTAATTCAGATTTATTAAATTTTAAAGACCTTGATATTACGTAATTTCTAACACATAAACTAGATAATAATGGTAGACATGAAAAATATCTATTTAATAACCTACCTAAACCGAAGAACCTAAAAGGAAAAATGATTTTTTTTTGCTTTTTTACCGTTTCAAAATCAGATGAACTTAAAAGTGATGAAATATCATTTTCATTAAGCAAGGTCTTTGATAATTCTGGCATTTTTAACTTTAATCTTGCTGCAAAATTGAGAATTGGCTCCCAAAAAGGTGAATAATGAGCTATTATTATTCTAGTGTCTATATTACAAAGTTTATGAAGTTTTTCTAAAGTAGTCTCTATATCAATTAAGTAACCTATTGTATCAGATATAATAATGTATTCAAATTTTCTATTTATTTCAGTAAATAAGTTTTTTTGTTCAATATCAGCTTCAATGAAATCTATATCTTTATATTTATATTTAGCTTCTTCAATCATTTTTGAACTAATATCAATACCCAATCCATAAGACGGTTTTAAAGACCCTATAAGATTACCATTGCCACAGCCTATTTCTAATATAGAGGAGCCAACAGGAATTAACTCTTGCATAAATCTTATATCCTCATGATAAAAACCAGACGACTTTTTAATCCAAGAAAACCTTTCTGCGGCCAAGTTATCAAAATGCCTTTTAACTAATTCTTTATGTTTTTTATCTTTATCAACTGACATTATTATTCCATTATTAAAGTGACCAATATTTCAGGTTTTTTGATAAAAATAAATTTTTATATTTTCCTGATATATCAAATACTTTAGTAGATTTTTTTGTATGGTTAACAATATCTACAATTTTTTCAGATATAAATTTATGTGCAACTGCAATTATTATACAATCATATTTTTTTTCCATACCAGACATTTTGATATTATAACTACTTGTAACCTCTTCACTATCTACAATGGGATCATAGATATCTATTTTATATTTTTTATCTAAAAATATTTTTGCTAATGAAGCAGCTTTTGAATTTCTTATATCTGGGACATTCTCTTTAAATGAAATACCAATTTGTAAAATTCTATCTGTTGGTATAATTTGTTTTTGTATTAATTTTGAAACGACACTTGTCATATTATCATTTAATTTTCTACCAGCTAAAATTATATCAGTACTAACACCTATTTCTTTAGCAATATGTGCCAAATAATATGGATCAACTCCTATACAGTGTCCTCCTACAAGGCCAGGTTGAAAAGGTAAAAAATTCCATTTAGTTTTTGCTGCATCTAAAACATCATATACCGATATATTTAATTTTTGACATAAAAGAGAGATTTCATTTATAAAAGCTATGTTAATATCCCTCTGAGCATTTTCGATTGCTTTAGCTGTCTCTGCAACTTCAATACTACTTGCATAAAAAACACCTGCCTTAATAATCTTTTTATAAACCTCACCAATAATTTTGGTAATTTTATTATCACTCCCAGAAACAACTTTTACTATTTTATCAATAGAATGCTCTTGATCCCCAGGGTTTATTCTTTCCGGACTATACCCTAAATAAAACTCACTATTTAATTTTAAACCAGATTCTTTTTCAATTATTGGAGCACATACTTTTTCCGTTACCCCTGGATAAACTGTGCTTTCAAATACTATAATAGCACCTTTATTTATTGCTTTTCCAACTAACCTACATGCTTGGTTTAATAACGACAAATCAGGAGTGTTATCTTTTTTTACTGGCGTAGGAACAGTAACTATATAAAAATATTTATTATCTATATTAGATTTATCAAAAGTGAATTTGATATTTTTAGATCTACTTAATGTACTTTTTTTAATTTCATTAGTATTATCATAGTTCTTATTTAACTCATTTATCCTTTTTTCAGATATATCATAACCAATAATTGAAAAATGGGATGANAATTTTATTGCTAATGGCAAACCGACATAGCCTAAACCTACAATAACTATTTCCTTGTTNAAATAATTCATTATTNGATANCCTGTTTATCTATGAAATNNTCTCATATAAANTNTTATATAAAGACANTGTATTTTTAATCACANATTCTTCCGACATATCACTTTCTACTAATTCTCTACTTTTTAATCCATAACTTTTTCTTAAATCATGTCTCGCTGCTAAAAGTAAAATAGCTTTTGAAATTTCCTCAATATCATTTTTTTTAACCAATATAGCGTTAACAGAATTAATAGCTATTTCTCTACTTCCTGGAACATCTGTAGAAATTATAGCTCTTCCTGATGCAGCTGCTTCTAATAAACTTTTAGGCAATCCTTCCCTCTTACTCAAAAGCACAGCTATATGAGAAACCTTCCATATTTCCCTAATATTTTCAACCTCTCCCAAAAACTCTATATTACTTTTACTATTATTTTCTATATATTTCTTACTTATTGGTCTAATATTATTTGTATCTAAACTACCCGCTAATATTAATTTTATATTTTTATTTTTTTCATAAGCCCTTTTAAAAGCCTTGATCAAATCTTCTACTCCTTTATCCTTAATTAAACGCCCTACATAACTCAGTATAATAGGAGGATGAGGAGGTTCCTCTATAAATTTATGTAAATTAATATCTACTCCAGACCCTCTAATTAAAGATATTTTGGATTTAGGACATAATAAAATTTTATTTACATAATTTTTATCATCCTTATTTTGAACTATAATTTTAGTATTTGTTTTTTTAAAATTTAAAATAAAAAATAATGTTAAAAACAATTTAATTATTTTTTCTTTGATACTTTTGGCTAAAAAAAAAGTACCTAATCCGGTTAATGTCGCAACGAATTTAATCTTATGATTAAAAAAAATTGCCAATAAACCTAATATAATAGACTGTACTGAAACAGCATGTAATATTGATATATTAGTTTTTTTTATTACTTTTCTTATTTCTATTACATTTTTTAAAATTGCAAAGAACGAAAAAGTTCCTCTTTGAATATTTAAATTAAAACAATTAAAATTATGTTGCTTAATTAAATCTATTTTACCAGTATCTTTGCAAGCAACATATACTTCATACCCTTTTTTTTGAGTAGCTAGAGCCAAAGGTAATCTATGAGATAAGAAATAGCAATCTTCTGTCACCAAGTATAAAATTTTTTTACTCATTTAAATATAGCCTTTAAAAAAATAATAAATAATTCCTATATACTCATACATTGAGGTATTATTTGCCGAAATAGTTCTAGCATCAGGCAAAAATACCCTGAAATTAAATAATTTCTTACTTTCATAAATATACTTTTTTACTTTAAATCCTTGCTTTTTAAGAGATAAAGCCATTCTTAGAGAATGCTTAGGACTAGTCACTAATAACAGATACAATTCTTTATTAAGATTATTTCTTCTATATAAATCATTTATATTTTTTGCAGTTTCATATGTATTTCTACTAAAATTTTCTATTATTAAATTCTTATAATTTAATATATCAACTACAGTTTCAGATTCAGATTTGCCAGATAAATCAATCTTACCTCCAGAGATAATTAACGGTAAATTATATTTTTTAGCTACTTTTTCTCCTAACTTTGCTCGCAAAACACTATTAGAAGATGGATGCCATTCAAAGTTTACATCCTTATATATTCCTGCCGTAGGAACTAAAACAGCAGAATATTTTTCAATATCATAATTAAAATGATCACTTCTTGTTAAAGGATATTCTAATAAAAAGCTAAAAACAGGAGTTAAGCAAATATAAAATACTACCATAATAATTTTAAGTGCAAATAGTTTTCTCTCTTTATTAACTAAAAATAAAGTTATTAATAGCAGCCAAAAAATTGGCAAAGGGAAATAAAATATATAATTTACTACTTCTTTCAAACTAAATAATACCCCTGTTTTCACACCAATAAAAGTAGGAAATTAATGTCCACAATTTCCATGAAGTATCTTTATTATTAAAAAATAAATCATCCTTCCAAGAATTAATAAGTGTATGATTCTGAATTCCAATTTTATCTAAATTTTTTTTCATTGAAACATGCTCAACCATACTCCTTAAATCTTCTTTAAACCAATTAGCTAATGGAACTTCAAAACCTTTTTTAGGCAAATTCATTGACCATTTAGGTAATCTTTTAGAAAATACATTTCTTAAAATTTTTTTTCCTTTAAATTTTCCTACTTTATATTTTCCAGGAATAGTAAAAGCATATTCTACAAGTTCTTTATCTAAAAAAGGAGATCTAATTTCTAAACTATTTGCCATGCTCATTCTATCTAATTTAACTAGCATATCTCCTGATAATGAAATTTTCATATCACCTACTAAAATAGAATTAATTTTATCTGAGAAACCTGCACGCGCCTCTATAAACATATTTTTATAATCTCTACTATTTCCTATAATTGAACTAATATCTTTTTCATTAATTTGCTTTAACCAATTTATATGCCTCTCAATAGGATCTTTTGTTGTATTTAATAAATATCTTTTTAAACGCCTTGAAAATTCACCATAACTTGTATCTTTATTCTCAATTAAGTGATTTATTAAAATTTTTCTTAAAATATTAGGGATCATTAATCCAATATTTGTCCAATTTTCTCCTACATATTTTCTATATCCACCAAAAACTTCGTCACCACCATCTCCAGATAATGCAACTGTTACTTTTTGTGATACCTCCTTAGATAAAGCATAAAAAGGCAAAGAACTTGAATCTGCAAATGGTTCATCACTTGATTCAAATACTTCTGGTATAATATTTAAAATATTTTGTGGATTCATTTCTATATCAAAATGTTCCATTCCAAAATGATTAGCTAATTTTTTTGCATATGGTCTTTCTTCATAATATTTACTTGAATTCTCAAAACCCATAGTGAAACACGGTATATTTTTTCCCATTTCTGCCAAAGATGATAAAATTAAACTTGAGTCAATACCGCCTGATAATAGCAATCCAATAGGAACATCAGAAACAAGCCTTCTGTTTACAGATTTATCAAAAATACTAATTAAATCATTAGAAACTTCTTCTTTATCAAAAACATTAGATGCCTTATTTGAAAGGTTATACCATCTAGATAAAATTATATTATCTTTATTAACCTCTAAAAAATGACCTGCAGGAACCTTATTAACTTTTTCATAAATAGAAATAGGATCATGAATAAATCTAAAACTAAAAAGACTATGTACTGCATCAATATTTATTTGTCCACAATCCACCACTTTCTCTAAACTTTTCAAATCGGATGAAAATGAAATTAAACCAGACTTGTAAGAATAGTATAAGGGTTTTTTGCCAAATGGATCCCTAACCAAATAAAGCTTTTCTTTTTTTTGGTCCCATATAGAAAAAGCAAACATACCACTTATAAAATCTAAAACTTTAATACCCCACTTATCCCATCCTGCAAGAAGAACCTCGCAATCAGATTCAGAAGAAAATTTATAACCTAACTTAATTAATTTTGATTTTATTTCTTTAAAATTATAGATCTCACCATTATATGATATTACCTTATTATACTTATACATAGGTTGCCTTCCAGCAAGAGAAGTATCAATTATACTTAACCTAGAATGAACAAAATATGATTTCAGATCAGTCCATATATCTTGCTGATCAGGGCCTCTTGGATATAGTCTTTTTAATGCTGCCATCATTTTTTTATCTAATTCGGCAGTTCTATTTAAACCATTAAAATTTATAATCCCTGTAAATCCACACATATTATTTAAAAGTACTTCCTATTATATTTTTATACACATCATCATATGAAATAATCATTTTAGTAATTGAAAATTTTTTCTTTATCCTTTCTCGAGCAAATGACTTCTTTTTTTGAAATAAATTATCATCCATATTTAATACTTCTTGCATTGCAAGAAATAGTTTATCTATATTACGAGGAGCAACTATCTTTCCAACATCTCCAACTATATACTTAGAATCTCCAACATTTGTAGCAATAGGTATTAAACTACTTGCCATTCCTTCAGCTAATGCATTTGAAAAACCCTCCCCAAAAGCTGAGGAAGACACAATGATATCGCTAGCAGAATAGACAATATTTATATCTTTACACATTCCTAGAGTTAAAAGCCCTGGAACTGACTTTATATTTTGTGTTTTTGAACCTGCCAGTATTAAGTATGAAGAAGAATTACTTTCACGTATTTTATTAAAAGCTGTTATTAAAGTATTATGATCTTTCATAGGATCATTCCTTCCAACACACAGAAATACTTTTGCGTCTTCACTAATATTATATTTTTCTCTAAATTTAATTCTTTGCGACTTGTTGAATGTAAATTTTTTATGATCAATACCATTATGAATAACTATATTTTTATTTTTAAAACCTAAATTTTTATGAAATTTTTGACCTTCTTTAGAATTATTTATAATTAAATTTGGAGCATTAGAAAAATATTTACATCCTAATATAAAAATATTCAGCATTGTAGAATAATGGCGCATATCCATATTAGAGCACCTTAAACCCCAAATTAATGGTATTTTAGTAGAAAATATCATCTTCCTTAAAAGAACTTCTATTAAACTTGAATGATACATCCATGTATGAATGATTTCCGGTTTATATTTTTTAATTATGCCATATAATTTATATAAACTTAAAATTGCCAATATGTTTTTTTTAATATTTAAATTAAATAATAATATCTTATTTTTTTTAGTCTCTGTTTCAAATATATTTTTTCCAAATAGCTGACATATTGCATGATTATTATTTCTTTTAACTAATTCCACCAATTGTCTTTCTGCACCTCCTTGCTCAAGACTTGATATGATATGTAATACTTTTATATTTTTATTATTCATTAATAATTTTACTTATAAAATTACTGACATTTTTACTATAACTAACCGGCGTATTATAATCTTTTAATAAGACAGGCCTTATTATAGGTTTTAGGAAATCTTTCCTTGATTCTGTATTTAATAAAAAATTAACTATCTCTTCTACTTCTTCAAATAATATTAAACTTTTATCTTGAATATTGCTTTTTAAGTCTTGTAAACCCACTATTTCTTTCATAGTTATTACAGGGGTTCCCAAAGCTAAAGATTCTAATACTACATTAGGAAACCCTTCCCATCGTGATGGTAAAACCAAATAATCTGCCCCAGCTATATAAGGATATGGCATATCTACCTGCCCCAAAAATTCAATATTATTAGCTATATTGTTTTCTTTAATAATTTTCTTTAAATGTTTTTTTTCTTTCCCTTCACCTATAATAATTAAATGTAAATTAGGAACATGCTTTATAAAAGGTAACAATCGATCTAACCCCTTTTGATAAACTAGACGACCCACATAAACTAGTCTTACTCCATTACCCTTATGCCTGATAGTTTTCTTAAAATTTCTAACCTCTTCTATACTGATGGGATTAGAAATTATTGAAATTTTATTTTTACTTATACCTTTTTCTACCAATTCATTTTTCATTACTAATGAACTTGCTATTACACCGTCTATAGAAGGCATAAAAATATTATAAAGATTACGAATAATGAAAGAATATGGAGAATTTGCTAAAGAAACAGAAGGCATATTGGGCTCTCTAGCTATTAATATTATGTCTAAAAATAATATTTTTTTTATTAATAATAGAAATATTGTAATATGCGGAAATGTTGAAAATATTACTTTAGGTTTTTTTTTATATATTTTTTTTATTAAACCAAATAAAGAATATCTAAACCTAGAAGAATTTAAATTAATAATATTTTTACTTCTAAAATTGTTTTTTAATGGACCATCTGAGTTCTGTATTACTAAATAGCAATTAAAAATATTATGATTTAAATTTTGCACTAAACTCAAAGTGACTTTTTCTGCTCCTCCAGTAGCAAAAGATGGCAATAATACAAAAATAGTAAAAGGTTTCATATGTTTTCTCTAATTAAAACCCATTTAGATTGATCCTGAAATTTAAGAGAAAAACCATTTTTTAAAAAAAAGTCATAAGAACGTATATTGTTTTTCTTTACTAATGCTCTTAAAAAAATAGGTTTTGAGATTTGCATAGCTTTATTTAATGCTTTACTTGCTAAACCTTTTTGTCTTTCAATTTCTATAATATAAATATCGATATCATAATATTTAGTATTTTTTTTCTGAAACCTTATTTGTCCTAAAGGAATACCACTTTTATTTTCAATAATCCATATATGAGTATTTTTATCATCCAACCTTTCATTAAACCATCTTTCATGCTCAGCTAATGATACCTTATTTTTATTTTCAATTTTTACTGATAAAGAATCTAATTGATTAACCCAATTGAATAAATGAATTTTATCATTAAATTTTACCTTTCTGAGTATCATAAATTATTTTTTTTAATTATTTTTCTAATATCATTATCTATAACAGACAATCTTCCTGATTTCTTTGCCGCATCAACATCACTTGGATTATCAATTTCTATCCATCCTCCATTAACGGGAATTTCTTTTATTTGTATTCCTTTGTTAATTAAATATTGAAGAAAATCTGTTAAATATGCCTTCTTTGCAATACTTTTTGTATTATGATTTTCACAAAAATCTATCAAATATTTTTTAAATAATAATCTATCCTCACCAGCTACTTTTAAAAAACCAATATATTGACCTTGAATTTCATGAACATTTTTTGCTTTCTGTCCAATATTAATAATATTTCCATCATTTGATACTTTAAGTGATTCAGCATCATCAAGGGGGTCTTTAAACCTAATACTCCAATAATTAAGCCAATCTTTATCTATTATTAACCCTATACCTTTATTAAAAGTTTTTAATTTTTCAACTAATTTAATATTCACTAAAATATCACTATAACTAATAATAAAATCTTCATTCATATATTTAACAGCTTTATAAAGAGACCATAACATATTAGTTTCTATAAATTCTGAGTTATGAATCATCTCTAAATTTAAAAATTTTAATTCACTATCTTTAAAACCTGAAACAATTATTGGGTTTAAATTATTTTCATTAAACAGTATTAAATTTCTTTCTATTAAGCTTAAACCATCTATATTAAATAAGCATTTGGGTTTTTCAGCATTTTGTTTTCCTAATCTAGTCCCTCTCCCTGCTGCTAAAATTATTACGTTCATTCTATTATCCCAAAAAAATTTTTAAATAACTCTATATCCAATGAAGAAAACTCATTCTCTCTTTCAGGATGCCACATAATACCTAAAATTTTTAAATTTTCATGAATCATCTGCTCAACGGAGCCATCATGACTAACATTTGGTAAAAAGGCGTCTGGAACAAATTCATCTTTAATAGCATAGTCATGATATGAATTTATATTTCTTTTAATTCTTCTTTTTAAAATGGGACAATAATATTCAAGAATATGCCTAGAATTAACATGACCTTCTACGCCTAGTAGTTTAGACCCATGATATAAGGATAATGCTTGCATTCCTCTACATACACCTATTAAAGGGATATTACTATTTATTGAAAAATCAATAAGTTTACTTTCTATTTCTTCTCTATTTAAATCAACTTGCTCATTAAGTTTCATTGTTAAATTTTTATTAGGAAAATTTTTAGATAAATTTCCCCCTCCAGACAAAATTACTCCTTCAACATAATTTTGACTTATTAATGTATTTAGCAATGAAATACTACTAACCGGAACTAAAATTATACCCACTTTTTCTGCAAATTCCTGCCACTGTACATTCAAATAGTGTCCTTGTTCAGAATAATTTGGGTGTTGTATACTTTGTACAGTGATAGCTACTTTCACTTATTACTTTCCTTTAAGATTACTAAATGTTTTAAAACAGGGTGAATTACATAATAGTCATTACCTACTAATTTATCTTGAAAATTAAAATTTTTAGTATTTTTTATTAATTGTTTTATTGCATATACCAAAACAACTGCTCTCAACAAAGGGTCAAATATTAAATCTATTAATTTCGGATTAAAATTAAAATCATATTCTTTGCAACAAATTAATTCTCCAGTATCTATACCTTGGTCAATAATTATAGCACTTGCCGCCACCTTATTTATTTCCAATAATGAATAGTATAATGTTGTACTTCCTCTGTAATATGGAAGTTTTCCACTATGGACATGGATAAATTTTTTATTTAAGCCCAATATTTTATTTCTTAAAATTTGACCTGCATAAACAGATATTACAACAAAATTTTCATCACACTTTAATAGAGAAGAATAAACTTCTTCCGAATTAATATTTGATGAATTAATTATAGTATAAGGAATATCAGTTTTAGATAGAGTGGAGAGCAAATCTTCTTCAGTGTTTATTACAGAAAATTTAAACGAATACGATAATTTTCCTTTATTAACTTTTTTATAATTTTTTATTTTTCCTAGTGATTTTTTATTATCATCATCCATTATAAAAACTTTAGTAGGTTTTAAATTTTCTTTAATTAAAGTTTGTAAATAAGCTTGAGATCTTGCAGTATTTGCTAATAAAGCAATAAATTTCATCTAATTTCCAAGTATATCTTTTTTTGTTTCATCAAAAGTTATCAATTCTAAACCAATGGAACACGATAATAACTGTAAATTAATAAAATTTTGATTGTTTAATCTATATATTAGCAAATCATTTATTTTAAATAATGCACTTAAATACTTAAATGATTTTAATAAACTGAAATATTCAGAAAGAACATATGAAAAAGTTAAGTGAAAAACCTCATCAAATTGATTATTTAATCTATTAGCACTTGTTGATTTCTCAAAATATTCGGAAAAACTTTTTTTTATCTCAAATATTTTTATTAATTTATCAATTTTCTGTTTTTTAAAACTTTTATTCCCGATTTTATCGAACAAAATAAAATTCATATCTCTTATAATTTCGCTATCAAACTTGACGTCATTATTTTTAAAAAAGTTAAATTTATTTATTATTAATTCTAAATATAAAATATGAATACTTTCTTTATTATATCCATTAAATGTAAATGATTTAAATACTTCGAAAATTTTATCTTTAGGATCAGAAATATTTTTTAATCTTTTTAAACACATTTTAAGCGCAGATATTCTATTTTTTTTATATGCACTGATAAATTCAATACCATGATATTCTGAATACATGTATAATTGCTTGTTTTCCATAGGATTTATTATTGAATATTTATAATTCATTTTAAATTTTCCAAAATAGAAAAGGCTATTTTTTTACCTTCATCTATAAAATCTTCTTTAGATCCTATGTTATTAATAATAAAATTAGAATGATTAGGTTTTTCAAATTTTATATCTTTACCTACAACATTTGAAATTAATGCTTTATCATATTGAGAATATATTTCTCTATCACCTCTTTTTTGAATTAAAGAAATAGGAATATCTATAAAAATCTCTTTATACACAGATAAATTTTCCCTACACCAATTTCTGTCTTTTTCAGATATAGATAAAATAGCACAAATTACATTTATGCCATTCTCATCTAATAACTTACAAAGCTCTCTAATTCGTGAAGCATTTTTTAATCTATCTTCAATACTATATCCTATATCATTTCCAAAAATTTTTCTGATAACATCTCCATCAATTAATACTGTAGGTAGTTTATTTTTTAAAAATGATTGATTTATAATATTTGCAATCGTTGATTTTCCTGAACCTGCTAAACCTATAACCCAAATAACCATTAATTTTCCTTATATTGTTTGAATTATTGCCGATGAACAATTTAATAGAACTCTTTTATGTTTTTTTAAATGTTCAAATAATTCTTCCCCACAGCCTATAGCAGCAGGAATATTTAATTCTGCACATCTAATTGCCATATGAGAATTTGCCCCACCATATTTTGTTAATAAACCCTTAAATTTCGTAGTAAAAAGCCAGTCATATCCA
>PAYS01000005.1 GCA_002715265.1 Candidatus Pelagibacterales bacterium | reverse complement strand
TTTATAACAGAGGTTATCTTTACCTAAATTTTTTATTTTTTTAGAAAAGGGTCCTGTACTTTCAATATATATATTTTTTTTTCTAGAATTCAGAACTTTTAAGCTAATTGTGTCATATATATTTATAAAAATTACATGTGATTCTATATTATGATAACCATCCGTTCTTTTATTTAAAATCTTTAATGATAAGTTAATTTTTGCAAAAGCTTTTTCTTTAAAGGTTGTCATAGAATTAAATAGGTTTAGAACCGTCATTCACTCCTTTTTTAGGAATAATTTTTTTATTAATTTTGTCTTCTAATATCTGCTTTAATTCCTCAGTAGGGTTAAACTTTAGTGCTCTTTTCCACTGAAATACAGCTTCTATTTTTCTATTTGAATAAAATAGTGCATCGCCTAAATGATCTATTATAATAGAGTCACTAAGTAATTCTGACGCCCTTTCTAAATTGATTACGGCATTTTCATAATCACCAATTTGATAGTATGCCCATCCTAGGCTATCTACAATATATCCATCTTCAGGTCTTTGTTGCACTGCTTTTTTAATCATGGACATGGCCGAATCTATATTTATACCTTTGTCAATCCAAGAATAACCGAGATAATTCAAAACTTGAGGATTGTTAGGTACAAACTCTAGTGCGTAAAGAAAATATTTTTCCGCTTTATCCCAATTATCACTTCTTTCTAAAGAAATAGCTAAAGAGTAAAGTAAGGGCCAGTGTTTATATTCTATTTTTTCAAAACTATTAATAATGTTTTCATATATAAATGCAGATTTACCAAAATCTTCGTCCTGATAATGTAATTCAGCTATTTTTCTCGAAAAGTTTATATTATTAATATTACTATTTTGTAAATCTTCTAAATAATTAATGGCGGGAATTAAACCTTGATTACTATAAATTATTTCTGAGATGGCAATATCTGCATCATATGATAAGTAAGAGTTATTTGATACATTTTTAAAATAGTTCAAAGCTCTATTATTATTATCTATGGATTCAAATATCCTTCCTAACAAATAATTTGCTTCATCTGAATTAGAATTTAGGTATTTAGACATTTGAGCATATGTTAAGGCTTGAACATATAAACCTTCATTGTGCAATAATTCCGCACTATTTAACAATATTTCAGCTATTCCATCTTTTGATGAAGTAATTATATTTCCAGTTTTTAAAGACTTTTCATTTCTGAAAGCTATTAATTCATTGCTATAAGGATCTAATCTTTCCAACTTATCAAGGGTTTCATCTCTTAAATTATTTTTACCAATGCTTTCAAAAAATAATGCCGCTTTTATAAATACAGTGGCATTGGCAGAATTAGATCTTTTAACTACATTTTCATAGTTTAATAATGCAGCTTCCGAGTTACCCATATATTCGTTTATTAGGGCTAAATGATAGCCATATATAGGAGCTAAAACGCCCCTTTCAGCTTCTTGGGCTATAATTTCTAATCCTTCCGGGTTAATATCATTTTCAGCTGCTGCCCAAGCTTGTAAAATAGGAAGTATGTAGGTGTCTATACCACTTGGTGTTATATTTTTAAAAATATCTAATACATTGTCATAGTTGTTATTACCAATTTGTTTTATTGCTTCTGCATATTGTGCAATTGAAACTTCAGGCATATTTTTAGCTACTTTAGAACTAATTGATATTGCTTCATCTAATTGACCATTAGCTATTAATGCTTCTAAAGCTATTAAAGCTAAACCATTTGATTTAGTATTACGATTATAAGCATATTTAGCATAATAAGCTGATGATTCTATGTCAGGAATGGTTCTAGCAATTTTGCTACTCAAAAAAGCTCCAACGTGGTTAGGTATCCAGTCTCTGGCTAAAGTTTGTAGGGGTACAAATAAATACAATAATATTAGAATTGTCTTTAAAAATTTAAATAAAAAAGGTAACACGGCAATTTCCTTATTGAATTTTAGAATAATATATTATACTAATGCAATCGTAATTTAGATTTCTTTATACTATTATAGTACATTTTTTGAAGTTTAATAAAAATAATTTATTATATTATTTATAATATATAAAAAATAGAGGAAACAATGGCTATTACAAAAAATAACCCTGCGGCTAGGGGTGCAAAACAAAAAGATAAGACATTTAATGGTAAAGTAGCGAAACCAGTAAAATATATAGGAACCTGGCTAGGGCATGGAAATTATATTGCCGCGCAAGATGAGTCAGGAAAGCTTATTAAAGATAAGGATGGTCGTCCTATTCCTTACGGATCAATTTAACTGAAGTTACTGTTTTGAGGAAATCATCTAGTAATCACGATTATACGACTATTTTAAAATGGTTGTCTGATATGGGTGAAGAACAGTCTTTGTTGCAAGAACCTAAAAAGCATAATTTTGTTAAAAATGATACTAAGTTGGAGAGAAGAGAAGAAGCATCATTCAACAGTGAAGAAATAATTTCATTAGTGAATGATTTTAAAGATTTAGAAAATTTCTTTTCTAAATATATTACTTTGGCTTTTTTAAAAGACTATCCTGAGTATAATTTTTATGATGGTAATATTTCTTCTGATCTGATGGTTATAGGAGATAGGCCTTCAAATATTGATCTAAAAGTTGGTAAACCTTTTCAAGGGGAGGTTGGAAAGTTATTAGATGCTATGCTTAAGGCAATAAAATTTGATAGAAATAATACTTATTTTTCTAATTTAAATTATATTGACTCTATAAAAAATGAATATAACGACCTATTTCTTGCATTTATTCATAAACAAATTCAACTAGTTTCTCCAAAGATTATAATTATGTTTGGAGCAGAAGTAACCAAAACTATGACAGGAGAAGATAATGGTATATTTGCTAGTAGAGGAAAGTGGTTCAATCTAAAATCTAGGTTCATAAATACTAGCTTTTTGGCTATTTCAATGTTTCATCCTAGACAACTTATAGTTAAACCTGAAAATAAAAAAGAATCCTGGATAGACCTTAAAGAGATTAGACAAAAATATACTTTTTAATCATATATTTTTATATAGTATTTATGTTTTCTAATTAGGTAGGAAGTTTATTGTTATTTATTTTTAAAATATTTTATTTTTTAATTTTTATTTTTGTAAGTTATGGGCTTAATGCACAGGAATTAAAAATTCAAGAGAATTATTTTTACCACCAACTTGTTGCTTTGAATAAAAAGAATAATTTAAATATTATAATGTCAGATCAAGATATAAAAAAATATAAAAATATATTTGATTTGCAAAAAGAAGGAAAATGGAAAAAGGCTAAAAATATTATTGATACATTAGATAATGATATTTTGTTAGGACATGTAAAATATCAAAAACTCATGCATCCAACTAAATATAGATCACCCTATATTGAGCTTAAAGATTGGTTGGAAGAGTATAGTGATCATCCGATGGCGATAAGAATATGGAAATTAGCTGAAAGAAGAAAACCAGAAGGATCAAAACCATTATTTAAACCAAAAATATTAGAGAGACTATCTGGTTATGGAATGGATAAAAATAATGTTATTCCTTTCAAAGATTTTAATATTGCTAAAAAATATTATAAGTATTATGCAAAAATTAGAAATTTAGTTAAGAGAGGCAGGCCCACTGCAGCTCTTAGGTTTTTAAATAATACTGAAGACTTGCCGCAAGTAATTTATGATGATCTTAGAGGTATTATATCAGCAGGTTATTTTTCTGTTGGTAAAGACAAATCATCATTTAAGTTAGCAATTAATTCAGCTAGCAGATCCGGAAATGTAAACCCTATATTATATTGGCGCGCAGGTTTAGCTGCCTATAGGTTAAATAATAAGGATATTGCCCTCAAAAATTTTTATAAATTAACGGATTTGAAAGTTAGTCATTGGTTAAAATCTGCCGGAGCATTTTGGGTAGCTAAAATTAATAAAGAAAATAATAATTTAGAAGAAATAGATAAGTATTTATTAATAGCGTCAAAACAAAGTGATACTTTTTATGGGCAACTAGCTATTGAAATATTAGGTTTAAAGGATCCTATAAATTGGAAATTAAATAATCCTGGAGAAATTTTTAAAATGGATATATTTAAAAATATTCATTTGAAACGTGCAATAGCTTTGTCAGTAGTAGGCAGATATGGTGAAGCTGACCAAGAAATAAGATACTTATACAGTAAATTTAAAGAAAATAAATTAGAGGAAATGCTTGAGTTAACTAATTTCTTAAGTTTGCCGGCTGTTCAAATTAGGATAGGGGATAAATTAGAGCAGAGAGGTAAAAAGAGTTATGTAGCTCTATATCCAAAACCAAATTGGTTAAGTAGTAATGATTTAATTATTGATGAAGCACTTTTATGGGCATTAATAAGAAAAGAATCTAGCTTTTATTTGAAAGCAAAGAGTAATAGAGGAGCAAGAGGTTTAATGCAATTAATGCCTAGTACGGCGAGAATGGTAATGAAAGATCGTACTATAAGAGGTGCAAATAGATGGAAATTATATGATTTACAGTATAATATTCTTACAGGACAAAAATTATTAGAAAGATTATTGGCAACAGAAAATATTTCTGACTCATTAATTGCAATATTAATATCATGGAATGCTGGTCCGTCTAGGTATGAACAATGGAATAAAAATATTGGGCAATATAAAGATCCATTACTGTATATAGAGAGTATTCCTAGTTATGAAACAAGGTGGTTTGTTAAAGAAGTGCTAAAAAATTTATGGATATATAGAGATTATTTGGGTCAAGAAAAATTTAGTAGAAATCAGATAGTTCAGGATGATTGGCCTAAATATAAAAATTTGAATTTTAAGGAGTAATACTCATGGTTGGTATAGATGATAGTAGGCCGTTTAAATCTGTGAATATTTCTTTGGTAACTATTTCAGATACAAGAACTCTTGAAAATGATAAATCAGGAGATACTTTAGAAAAAAAAATAAAACTTGCTGGACATAATTGTTATGGCAGGAATCTTGTTAAAGACAATATAAATGAAATTAAATCTCTCCTAAAAAGCCTTATAGAAAATGAAGAAATTGATGTAGTAATTACTACTGGGGGAACTGGAATTACTGGAAGAGATTTAACACCAGAGGTTTTTAAGGATATTCTTGAAAAAGAAATTCCTGGCTTTGGAGAGTTATTCAGATGGATTAGTTATAAAAAAATATCTACTTCAACAATTCAGTCAAGAGCTTTAGGAGGTGTAGCTAAAGGTACTTATTTATTTTCACTTCCTGGCTCTGTAGGAGCATGTAAAGATGCATGGGATGAAATTTTATTATATCAATTAGATTTTAGAAATCGACCTTGTAACTTAGTTGAATTAATGCCAAGATTAAGAGAACACGAGGAAGACGTTTAAAGCCTTATGTACTGGTTATCTGGCAAAAATTGAGGGTTAAATTAGGTAACGTTGTCTAAAAGTGTTGTCTAAAAAACCTTGTCTAAAATATGTCTAAAATGATGATCAAGTTAATGTCAGAAGCAGAAGCACTTGAATCTAAAGCTATAGTATTGTCTTAACAGAAGTAGATTTATAACTCATTAAAACTCTCCAGCATCTGCACCTTTACAAGCTTTTGAATAAATAACTCCCCATGCTTTTCTGACTCTTTCTAAATTTGCACTATCAGATACATAGTCCTCATATTCATTATATTCATATTTAAAAACACCATGATAAAAAACTGGTTCGTCGCCACTAAAACTAATTAATATGGTGTCCATCCATTGTTCTAAATTTTCATTATAATATCTTTTACTGGAAAATTTTATCGTATCAATAATAACATTGTTTAAATATAATTTATCGTATGAACCTCCTAGTAGCCTTTCTTTTTCAAAGATACAATTATCTGCATCCAACACTATTACTTTTCTCTCTTTTTTATTTCCATAAAATGTATAATTTAAAGCATCTAAAGCTATACGTATATTGTCATTAGCTTGTTCTATTTTATTACTTTTCTTTGCATCATCAGTATATTTTCCTAGTGCGTATCTTGTACAATCTGGGCATTCATTATTTATAAATTGTCCAACCCATGTGCTTCCATCAGCCCAGGTAACAGTTCCCTGACCATGCATATTACCATTTTTAAACTATCCCACGTATTTATATCCATTATCAAAGGTAGCAGTTCCCTGACCATTCATTGTGCCATCTTTATACTCTCCTACGTATTTAATTCCTTTCTCGCCATTCCTTCCCTCAAATATTCCATCCTTAAATACTCCTGTATATATTGTTTCAGTAGCAGATCTTAAACTTCCTTCACAGTTCTGCCAATTGCTTTCGTCACCTTCACAAACAGGTAAACTCCATGCTTGAGATATAGTAAGCAATAAATATAAGACCATAATAGTTAGTAAGTTTTTCACAATATTTCTTCCCACAATAACACTACCACAACTAGAGCAATTTTTACAAATATCTGGAATAGGTGGTGGAACTTTAGATAATTATTTTAGATTATCCTCATTGTGCCATATTTAATTTCTGCATAATGTGGAGAGTTATATATTTTAATATTAAGATTTAATTTTTTTAATTTCTGACTTAAATTTAACTTCTAAATGCCCAATCATAATTTTTCTCATATAATTAGCTTTATTATAAGTTGTAAATGAGTACTCTCTTATATCATCATTATCTAATCGCATTGAGAAACAATAAAAAGCACCTATTTTTTGTACTGGACTCACACTTCCAAGAGCTATATTTTTAGGGTTTGCCCATGTTCCAAAGCTTGTTTTAATAACTTTTGACATTTCTAACCTCCAATTTAAATATAATTAGTAAATTTATTAATAACATTAAAAAAATTATTTGTACCTGAAATAAATAATAATACAAGGATAATTTTTTTCATACAAAAACTCTACCACAACTAGAGCAATTTTTACAAATATCTGGAATAGGTGGTGGAAGATTCTGTAAGACGTTATAGGAAAATTCAATACAAAATATAGATGAGAATGAGTCTTATTCTCATTGACATTATAAATGTATTAGTATATTTCTTTTGCCTAAGAGGAATTAGTAACAGCCATTATTACCTCCTCTGTTTATAGTAATTCTAGAATGCTTATCCCTCACATAAGCATTCTAGATTGATTTATTTCATAAATTTTTATTTTTCTCACATTGTTGATCTATCAACAGTAAAATCTTGCATTAGATTACATAATGCACGTTTATAAGTAACTACACATTTGTATATATCTTTTTTATAATAAACAATATGATATGTATCTTTTGATTTTCCTGCAGGATCTATAAAACTATAAATAACTTTACCATTACCTAAAATATAAGCAGAACTATCTTCAGTCCAAGACTTTGTGCAAATGGTAAAGAATATAACGATAGTGATGAGAATAAGTTTTTTCATACAAAAACTCTACCACAACTAGAGCAATTTTTACAAATATCTGGAATAGGTGGTGAACAAGTTTGGGTAAAGTTTATCTTAGAGGTATTGATATGTGTATACAAGGCAAGAATATAAAAGTTGAGGGAAATTTTATAACTATGTACGATGATATACGTGATGTTTCTTTTGGAAGTTAAGGGAGAATAATTTTATGTTAAAGTATGTAAGTAACGTTAGATTTAAAGTAAGCAGTGGAAAAAGGGATGAGATGTTAGAGTTGCATGAAAATTTTAATATTTCTGATTATGAAGGGGCTTTGTCTTTTCAATTAGTGGATTGTGGAGAAGATAGATTTTTTTCAACTATAGTATGGGAAAATGAAAATTCATTAGTAGAAGCCAGACCAGCATTAATTGCTTTTTTAGATAAATGTCGACCAATATTAGATGAAATAACCCCTGAATTGGGAGTTACAGACCCTTTATCAGGTAAATTAATTTTTGAGGTATAAAAATATAAGTTTTATAATGTAGGCAACAAATGGGCAACCTTTATGAAAAAATTATTATTAACAATATTCTTTTTATCAATTTCTAGTCATGCTTTTGCTAAAATTGAAAAATGGGAATGCTATGCACCTAAGAATACAAGTAAATTTGCAGATAAGACAGTAGTAGGAACTTATAAGTTAGATACTGATAATGAGACTGTTGCATATCTGAGCAATAGAAATTGGAAGTATTATGATTCGTGTTGTGACATAACTTTTGATAAAGAAAAACAATTCTTATATTTTTCATTTGTAGGTTTTGATCATATATTTGATTTAGCATCAAAAGAACGTTTTGTATCTAATTTTAAATATTTATGTAAAGTAATAAATTAATAATAGATAAAAAGCCCAAAGCTAAATTATAGCCTTGGGCCTGTCGCATATCGCAATTTTTCTGGGAGGAAAAATTAACACGACGAACTTATTTACTTGAGAATAAGTCTCATTGTCAACAAAAATAAGCTCTTTTATATTTTTTTATATCTTAGTTTTTTTAATAAAAAGTATAATTCTTTCTTTATAATAAGGAATTAGTAAGTAGCGTATATAAATCTTTATGTTAATATGTATTAATGAAGAATTTAAAAACATTAGCTCGATTTTTATCTTATATAATTTTAGCTGTAGGGATATTTCTTATAGCAGAAGTATTAATGAAGTATTTTTTAAGTTAATATATATTAAGAAAAATTCATGAATAAATTAGAAAATAATTATCTTAATATACCTATAATAGAGACAAAGAGGTTAATATTAAATTATCCTTTAAGGACTGACTACAAAGTTCTTGAAGAATTTTTAAAAAGTGAAAGAAGTAAATTTGTAGGAGGGCCATATAGAAGCTTTACAGCATGGAATGACTACATGGCTAATATTGGTCATTGGTCTCTTTACGGGCATGGTTTGTGGTCATTAAGGGTAAAAGGTACTAATGAATATATTGGAAGGGTGGGAATAATAAAGCCAGCTATGTTTAAAGAGCCAGATCTAGCTTGGCAGGTGTTTGAAGCTTATGAGGGTAAAGGTTATGCTTATGAGGCGGCGATAGCAGTTAAGGATTATGCTATTAACAATTTTAAACTTTCCAGCTTAGCTAGTCATATAGTAGAAGGAAATTTTAATTCCATATCTTTAGCTGAAAGAGTAGGTTATGAACAAAAAAAAGAAGAAATCATAGATAATAAAAAATTCATTATTTACTTTCATATATAAATTTTTTAATAGAAAAATAGATATTTACAAATTGTGATAAGTATAGTGAATTAAGAAAATTATGAGAACACAATTCATGAAGAAAATTTTTATTTCATTTTTATTTTTTTATTTATATATAAGTAGTGTTTATGCAATGGCTAAAACATTTGTATGGGATTGTCAGGTAATAAAAATTAATGATAATATTCAAAGTAATGGTAAAATTAATAGTTATAAAATTGATGTTACTACGCCAATGATATGGGTGCGTGATGATACTAGATGGTCCGGCCTAGTTAATACTAAATTTTATATGGATAAAGAAAAGAACACTCTAAATACAATTAGTAAATTGTGGAATGGTATATTTGATTTAGATAATAAAGAAATTATTTTTACAAATATAGATGCAAATTTGTTAGTTCAATATAGTTGTATAGAAAATAAGTAAAAAATAATGCTATAGCAGAATATAAGCTTTTTGATGGAAGTCATTATGTTATTCATTATAAATATTTTTATGATACAAATAAATTGGCGGTAGAATGTTTTACTAGGCATTTGATGACTAATTAAAAGATTTTAGGAGGTTTGATGAAATTAAGTTTTGGAGAAAATGATCTAAAATTCAGAGAAGAAGTAAAAGATTTTATTAGTAAAAATCTGAACCCTATTACAAAATTAAAAGTTCAAAATGGTCATCATTTAACTAAAGAAGAAATGCTAGAATGGTATAATAAATTATCAGAGAATGGTTGGATAGCACCTGGTTGGCCCAAGAAATATGGTGGAACGGGATGGACAATAACAGAAAGATATATTTTTAATGATGAGTGTGGCGCTGGCTGTNCTCCTGATGGCGAATATACTTTCGGTGTTACAATGGTTGGGCCCGTATTAATAAAATATGGTACACAAAAACAAAAAGATTTATATTTGCCTAAAATATTATCTAATAAGCATTGGTGGTGTCAGGGGTATTCCGAGCCTGGATCTGGATCGGATTTAGCTTCGTTAACCACAAAAGCTGAAAAAGTTAAAGATGGCTATAAAATTAATGGTACAAANACTTGGACTACCATGGCCCATTATGCTGATATGATGTTCATATTAGTTAGGACAAATACTAGTTGTAAGCCTCAAGAAGGCATATCATTTATGTTGCTAGATATGAAATCTCCAGGTGTAACGGTTAAACCGATTATTACTCTTGATAAAAGTCATTACATTAATATGGTTTATTTGGAAGATGTTTTCATTCCAAAGGAAAATCTTATTTTTGAAGAAAATAAAGGATGGACTGTAGCTAAATATTTGCTAGGTCATGAAAGAACTAATAATGCTCAAGTATCAAGTTCTAAAAGAGCTTTAAATAAAATTAGAAAAATTTCAAAAATTCAAATGTATGGTGATTCATCTTTAGATACAGATAAACGTTTTATGGATAAGCTTGCAAAATGTGAAATGCGGCTACAGGCTTTAGAATATGATTTATTGAAAGCTATATCAAAAGATGCGAAGGGTATTACTCTAGGAGCTGAAGCTAGTATGTTAAAGATTAGAGGGTCAGAAATACAGCAAGAAATTACAGAGTTAGTATTAGAGGCCAGTGGCTATTATGCGTATCCTTATCAACCTAATACAATGGAACAAGGAAGTAATGAACCGGTTATTGGTCCTGATTGGAGTGTGACTTCTTCATTAAAATATTTTGATATGAGGAAAACTACTATTTATGCAGGCTCAACTGAAATACAAAAAAATATTTTAGCTAAAATGATATTAGAATTATAACTAAATATTTTTATTAGGAATATATTAATTTTTGAATCAAAATAAGATTTTATTTTTGTTTAATTTTTATTTATGGTAAGATTAACCGCAATCATTGCTTCTATATTGGGGGATATGGTTATGTTTTCAAAAGATGATAATGAAGATGCTAAAGATGCTTTAAGCCAAAGACGAGAATCTAAAAATGTTGTTATTGGCAATGGAGTAAAGATTAAAGGTGAAATTACTGATGCAGATTTAGTCCAAATTGATGGTAGTGCAGATGTTACTATGGAAACCGATAATTTGATGGTTGGTATAGGAGGGAATTTAAAAGGTACAGTTACCTCGCATAACGCTGAAGTTTGGGGTAAATTAGATGGTGATATAAAAATTAGTGGTACTTTAACTGTTCAAGAACAGGGAGCCGTTTCTGGTAATATAGAGTATGAAAATTTACAAGTGAAATTAGGCGGACAAATTTAAGGGGATGTTAAGGTCACTAAAACAAAAAGAGATGACCCTAAACCTATTGAAGATTTAAATGATGATTTTGAGGAATAAATCTTTATAAACATAATATTTCTAGTCCATCTTTGAATATTATATTAATATTTTAGGTATAGTTATGTATTTATACAAAGTATAATTATATGTAAAATCTATGGATTTATTTAGGGAGATGGATATGAGATTAATTAAATTATTTATATTAATTAGTTCTATTGTTTTTATACATAAAAATGCTTTTTCATTAGAACTTAAACCTGTTATTGATTTATCAATTGCCAAAAAAATGGCTGATGTATGTGAAGCTATGAGAGAATCTAAAAAATGGAATCCAATAAATATAGCAATAGTAGATGATGGTGCTGATTTAGTGTTATTCAGAAGGCAAGATGGAGCCTTTTTAGGTAGTATTGATATAGCCATTAGAAAAGCAACTTCTTCAGCAATGATTCCACGTTCTACAAGAAAAGTTGGTGAACTAGCTTATGGAGAAGATGGAGCGCTTGGACCTCGTCCAGGAGTAGCAACAATAGACTTTTTAGTACCTTTTGCGGGTGGTTTGCCAATAAGAACTGAAAGTGGACATCTAATCGGAGCTATCGGCGTAAGTGGAGCTAGTTCAGATCAAGATGAGGAATGTGCTCAGGCAGCAATAGATGCTGTAAAACATTTATTAAAATAATTTTAAAATTAAATAGGTTCTAATTATAAATTTAGAACCTATTTTTTTATTGTATTAATTAAAAATTTTAATCTACATCTTTTAAGGTTTTAGTATAAAGGACTTTGTATTTTGTATGAATATTATTTTCGACTTGCTTTAGTGTATCTTTTCTATTCCAATTTATATTTTTAAACAATTTTTTAATATTAGTTCTTTTTGAAAAACCTATTAGCCAAAATCCACCATCTTGAGCTGGTCCTAATAATACATTACAATTATGTAATTTTTTCCATGCCTCATTAAGTACAGATAATGTAATATTTGGAATATCACTTCCAATTAATAATTTTGCTTCTTTATTTTGATTTAGTATTCTAATCATTTTATTTCCTATATCACCTCTTCCTTGAGGGAATCTTTTTACTTTATAGGAAATATATTTTGGCCAGTTATATATAGCAGAGTCAGGCGTAACATATAATGAAGTATTTATTCTATTATCAGAATTTAAAGTTCTAAGTAGTTTTGATAAATTTCTATGGTAAAAATTTGCACCTAAACTTTTTCCAATTCTTTTTTTTAATCTGGTTTTTCCAATGCCTATTTCGGGTCTTCTTGCAAAAATATATATATTAATTTTTTTTTTCATAATTATATATTTTATGTATTTTGTTTATATCATAACCTATAAAATATAATGATAAACAAATAAAATTTAAAATAGATTTCTTCATCCATCCATTCTTTATATATTTTGAGGCATCAGTTATGACATGACTATTTATTAAAATTAAGTTTTTGGCAGCTATTCTTTTTATAATATTAACATCTTCCATTATGGGTAGAGGTTTAAATCCGCCTATATTATTATATAATGATTTAGAGATAAGTAGCCCTTGGTCTCCATAGGGTAATTTAAATATTATATTTCTAAAATATACAATTATTTCTAAGATTGCTGCAAAGCTGTTTTGAGTATTAAATTTTAGCTTAAAATANCCTACTTTATTAGGCTTTATCTTAATAAAATTTTTAATTTCTTCAAAAGAGTTTTTACTTAATTTTGTGTCCGCATGCAAAAATAAAATCCAATCTGTATTGGATGATAAAGCTCCTAAATGTAATTGTTTGCCTCTATTGGCAGTACTTTTTATTATTTTTACTTTATACTTTTTAGCTATTTGAATAGTATTATCTTCAGAATTTGCATCTACTATTATTATATTTGTAAAGTCTTTTGACACGCTTCTAAGAGTAGATCTAATAGTTTTAGAAGCATTAAGAGTAGGAATTATTATTGTAATTTTATTTTTCATATATTTACATAATAATATCTAAAAACATAGCTACAAATAGAATACCTCCACATAAAGTAGAGATTTGAAAACCCTTTAAAGCATTTATATGATCATTTANGTTAATTTTATACGAATAATAGAATTGCCATACACCACTAATTAAAATTGTGGTTTTAGATATGTTTCCAAAGTTTGCTAATTCTATAGCAAAGAAAAAGAGTATAGTACTAAAGAGATAAAATATTGCTGCGAATTTACCAGAAAATTTGTTCATTAGTGTAGCAGTAGATTTTATATTATTTTTTTTATCATCTTTATAGTCTTGTATTGCATAAATTGTATCGTATGCAATAGTCCAACAAATAGCTCCTAAGTATAATAAAGTTGAAGGTAATGAAAAATATTCATTTGAGATAGCAGTATATCCTATCAATATTCCAATATTAAAGGTAATTCCTAAACATAACTGAGGAAAAAATGTTATTCTTTTTGTTAAAGGATAAAGTATTATAAAAGGTATGCTTATTAAGCATATAACTATAGCTTTAGTTGGTAAAAATAGTAATGTAAATAATCCAAAAACTAGGCATATTATTATGAATAGTAAACCTTCAGTAATACTTAAAGTTTTAGCAGCTATTGGTCTATATTTTGTTCGTTCAACCATTCTATCAATATTGCGGTCTAATATATCATTCCAAGCACAGCCTGCAGCTCTCATTATAAATGCAGAAAAAAAGAATAGTGTATTATAGAAAATTAATGAATTTATTTCTGGATTGGCTATCATGACTCCCCAAGTACAGGGCCAAGCAAGAAGTAGCGCACCAAGAGGCTTATTGAATCTTCCTAAATTAATAAAATTATTGACTTTATTATTCATTAACAAAAAATTTAACTTTTCAATATATTTTCATTTAAAATAATTATATATCTTTTATTAGATATAGGAAATGGATAATAAGTTTGACTTATAGCTTTAAAACAAGATTATTTACCTCTTCTAATTTAGAAAAAAATACAGAAGTATTTTTGAATTCTTTTCAATCCCATAAAATTATAAATGTTTTAAGATTAAAGAATGGTGATTCTATAAATTTATTTAATAGTAAATTTGGAGAGTGGAACGGAACATTAACGATAAAAAAAACTAAAGTAAAGNTTACTTGTGATCACAGGATAAAGGATTCAACAATTGAGTATGGCCCTATTCTGCTATTTTCTCCACTTAAGCAAATTAGAAATGATTGGCTTATAGAAAAAGCCACGGAATGTGGTGTTACTGGCTTGCTTCCTGCCCTAATGGATAGAACAATAGTGAAAAAATTTAATAAGGAAAGATCAATAAAGCGTATTATTAGTGCTGTAGAACAAACTGGAAGATTGAGTTTGCCAGAAGTAAGTGATATTAAAGATTTTAAACATCAAATAAATTTATGCGTAAAGGATAATAAAGTTTTAGTATTTTGTGATGAACTTATTTCAAATCCAAAATTAATTGATTTGGCTAATTCTATTGATAGAAAAAAATTAGTTATAATAATTGGACCCGAAGGAGGCTTTACTGAGGAAGAAAGAATATATTTAAAAAATTTAAGTAATACATTAGAATGCAGTTTGGGACCAAGGATTTATCGAGCTGAGACGGCAGCAATAATTGCATTATCGATTTTTCAATAAAAATGAATGTAAAGTGATGGCATTAAATAAAATAGATTTAATAAAATGGTTTGAAGATGGTTGCAAAAAGAAGACCGAGTTCAAAATAGGTACAGAACATGAAAAATTTGTATATAAATTATCAAATTTAAAACCGGTTTCTTATGAAGAAAATTCAGGAATAAAAAAAATACTAAAATCTTTAACTCGTTTTGGGTGGGAAGAAGTAATAGAAAATAATTATTTGATTGCACTTAAAAAAGATAAGCAATCAATAACATTAGAGCCTGGTGGGCAGCTAGAATTATCGGGTGCTCCATTAGATAATATACACAAGACATGTGCAGAGGTTAATGACCATTTAAACCAGTTAAAAATAATTGGAAATGAACTAGATGTTGGTTATTTAGGTATAGGGGCAAGAATAGAAGGAAAGTTGTCTGAAGATTTATGGATGCCTAAGGCACGATACGATATTATGAAAGAATATATGCCTAAAGTTGGATCCTTAGGTTTAGAAATGATGGCAGATACTTGCACTGTTCAGGTTAATTTAGATTATTCTAGTGAAAATGACATGATGAGAAAAATTAAAGCTGCATTTATTTTACAGCCTATTATTTCTGCATTATTTTCTAGCTCTCCATTCGAAAACATGAAACCTTCTAAATTTATGTCCAGAAGGTCCGCTATTTGGTTTGATGTAGATAAAAATAGATGTGGAATACCAGAATTTATTTTTAATAAATGTTTTGGATTTGAAGAATGGGTTGATTATGCTCTAAATGTTCCAATGTATTTTGTTAGAAGAGAAGGAAATTATATAAATTGTGCAGGAGAATCATTTAAGGATTTTATGCAGGGTAAATTATCTATTCTACCAAATGAAGTTCCAACTTTAAGTGATTGGGAAGACCATTTAAGTACTATATTTACTGAAGTTAGATTAAAGAAATTTATAGAGTTTAGAGGAGCTGATACTGGTCCATGGAAAAATTTATGTGCTTTACCAGCTATTTGGGTTGGATTATTATATGATGATGAATCCTTAAATAAAACCGAGGATCTAGCAAATAGTATATCATTAGATGATTTTAAAAAAATGTATTTTATGTCTCCTATTGATGGATTAAAATTAAAGTTGGGAGATAAAATTTTGAATGATTATGCGAAGGATTTAATAAGTATTGCAAAATTAGGTTTAAAAAATAGAGCAGCTAAAGATGGTGCAGGGAATGATGAAACAGGATATTTAAATCATCTAGAAAAAATAGTGACTAGTGGTAATAGCCAAGCTTCGGATATGTTAGATATATGGAAAAAAAATAAAAATAATTTTTTATCTGAGATATATAAAAATTATAGTTATTAATTTAGTTTGTTTTAGTTCCGCCTACAGTCAAGCCATCAATTCTGATAGTAGGTTGTCCTACTCCCACAGGCACACCTTGGCCATTTTTACCACAGGTACCTATTCCTGGGTCTAGTTGCATATCGTCACCAATCAGGGATACTTTTTTAAGCACCTCAAAACCAGACCCTATAAGGGTTGCACCTTTGACTGGACTTGTAATGCGTCCATTTTCAATTTGATAGGCTTCACTTGCAGAAAATACAAACTTACCGTTAGTGATATCGACTTGTCCTCCCGCAAAAGATTTTGCATAAATTCCATCTTTAACACTTGCTATTATTTCTTCAGGATTGTTTTTTCCTGAGGTCATTATAGTATTTCTCATTCTTGGCATTGGTTGATAGGCGTATGATTGTCTCCTACCATTACCAGTAGATTTAGTTCCCATCAACCTTGCATTGAGTCTGTCTTGCATATAGTTAACAAGTTTACCATCCTCTATTAAGACAGTATTCTCTGTTGGCGTACCTTCATCATCAATAGATAATGAACCTCTCTTTGCGTTTATAGTTCCATCATCAACAACCGTAACTCCTTTAGAGGCCACTTCTTCTCCCATAAGATTTGAAAATACGCTAGTTTTTTTTCTGTTAAAGTCCCCTTCTAAACCATGCCCTATAGCTTCGTGAAGCAATATTCCTGGCCATCCTGGTCCTAATACAACCATCATCTCTCCTGCAGGAGCAGCCTTAGCGTCTAACATAACTATAGCTTGCCTTAGGGCCTCGTCGACATGATATTTCCAATGTTTTTCATTAAACAAAATTTCATAACCGTGCCTTCCTCCAGAACCATATGAACCTGTTTCCATTTTTTTATTATCTTTAATTGCAATATTAACGCCTAATCTGACTAATGGTCTAATATCATCAATCATTTGTCCATCAGCTCTTAAAATTCTTATTGCTTCCCATGACGAGGCTAGAGAAATACTAACTTGTTCAACTTTATTATTTTTATTACGCGCATAACTATCAATTGTTTGAAGTAATTTCACTTTTTGTTCAAAGGTATAGTCAGAAAGAGGATTTATATCTTTATAGTATTTTTTATTAGTTTTAGCGGGGGAAACATCAATTTCTTTAGCATTTTTTGATCTTACAGTTTTTACAGTTTTTGCAGCTCTTTCTAAGCTCTCTTTGGAAATTTCTGATGCATGGGCGTAACCAATAATATCACCTGATAAAGATCTAAGACCAAAACCTAAGTCAGAATTAGAGTTGGCTACTTTTAGTTTACCATCATCAAATGAAAAACTTTCACTTTGTGAAGATTGCATATATAGTTCACCATCTTCAGCACCTGATACAGCTTCTGCTGTTATTTTTTCGGCCGTATGTTTGTCTAAGCCATTATTACCGAAAAACAAAGAATCTAAATTTGTATTATTCAATTACTTCTCCTTACCGTATATACATTTTTTTAATATATTTAGATGTTATTTATTTAAAAAATTAAATATTGATTTACATAATGCAATATTTTCATTTTTTAAACCCACAGTAATTCTTAAAAAGCTTGGTAAACCATACTCCGCAATTTTTCTAACAAATATTTTATTTTTTTCTAAGTGTGAATAACATGCGTTAGCTTGTTTTTCATCTTTTAATTTTACTAAAACAAAATTTGCTACACCTGGTACTATTTGTAACCCCATTTTCTTTAATTTATTTTCTATAAATGGTTTCCATTTTTTATTATGGACCTTTGCTTTATCTAAAAACTTTTTATCTTTAATTGCTTCTATAGCAGCTTTTTGAGCTAATGTGTTAACATTAAAAGGCAATCTAACTCTATTCATAAGTTCAATAATTTCTTTTGAAGAATATGCCCATCCTATTCTTAAAGAAGCAAGACCATATATTTTTGAGAATGTTCTAGTTGTAGCTACATTATTATATTTTTTGGCTATATCTATTCCATCAGAATAATCATTTTCTTCTACATATTCTGCATATGCTGAGTCTATTACTAAAAGACATTTTTTCGGAAGCTTTTCTCTTAGTTTAATTAATTCGTTTCGCGTTAAATAGGTTCCTGTAGGATTATTTGGATTAGCTATAAAACAAATTTTTGTTTTTCTTGAAGCTTTTTTAATAATAGCGTTAACATCTGCTTTATAATTTTTTTCTGGAACAGATATAGGTTTGGAACCAGCAGCTTTAATAGAAATTGGGTAAACCAAAAAACCATGCTTACTATAGAGTACTTCGTCTCCTGGTCCTGAGAAACAGTGAGCAAACAAAGATAGGACCTCATCTGACCCATTTCCACAAATAATATTATTTACATTTATATTATGCTGTTTAGCAAGTGCCTCTCTTAATGCATAAGAACTTCCATCTGGATATCTAGATGTAGAAAACCCTTTTTTGAGTTCTTTTAATGCTTTTGAAGAGGTCCCCAAAGGAGTTTCATTTGAAGATAATTTTATAATATTTTTTCTTCCATTAGTACCAGATTTACCAGGAACATATGGTTTAATACTTAATATTGACTTTTTGGGTTTAATTATAATTTTTTTCTCCGTGATGTTTAATTATTTTTAAAGCTGAAGAAATTATTACTTCAGTAGTACTTAATTTAAAACCGTGAATTACATATTCAATATTTTTAATAATTTCATTTTTTTTATCATGGATATCAGCGTTGTCAATTGAACAGTATACTATTGGGATTTCAATATTTTTTAATTCTTCAGCAATTTTCTTATATGATTTTAAAATACCTGGTATTAAAATAATTAAATTACTATCCCTTTTTGCTTTTTTTAGTGCAAATAAAATAGATTTATTACTCTTCGCGTCAATATAAGTGATATTAAGATTTTTATAACTTTTAATATTTTTCAAGTCATTTATTGAACTTATTATATGTATAGTTTTTATATTCATTTAGTTTTCATAAAAACATCATTGCCTTCGCCTAACTTGGGAGCTGCTTCAATTATTTCAGCAGATCTCCATAAAGGGGCTAGAGGTGTTGGCATAACTGTGATATCTTTATCTCCTAATTTTATTTTTCCTGATAATAGTTGTCGTTCAATAACTTGTTTGTCATTGAAAGCTTCTTTCAAATTATTTACTACTGAGCAACATATATTAGTTTCATTTGATAATATATCTTTCCAATATTGGGTAGGATATTTAAATATAATTTCTTTAATAGCATTTTTTGTTGCATTTACATTTATAGTGTCATCAATTAAGTTTGGAGGTAAATTTATTATTTCACAAAATCTTCGCCAAAATTTTTCTTCAAGAGCCCCTAATGCCAAATAACCATTGTCCTGTGTTTTATATATATTGTACCTTGCACTTGCTCCAGTAAGCTGAAGGTCACCACCTTTGCTAAAAAAATTATTTGAGGTTAGGCCAATGGCCATCCACATAAATGGAAAAAGATTATCAGTCATGGAAATATCTAGAAATTTTCCCTCTCCCGTTTTTTCTACTTCTCTTAATGCTAGTAAAATATTTATAACTGCTGGGTAACTGCCTCCCGCTATATCAGCTATTTGAGTATTAGGCATGGCTGGAGAACCATCTTTTTCAACAGCTAAAGACAATAAACCTGATTCTGCCATATAATTTATATCATGTGCGGCAGTATATTTTTTTGGACCATTTTGTCCATATCCAGTTATAGAACATTGTATAATATTTTTTTTAATTAGTTTAAGGCTATTAAAATCTAGCTTAAGTCTTTCCATTACACCTGGACGAAATTGATCTATTACTATATCTGCTGATTTTATCAAATTAATAATTTGTTCATAACCTTCTTTAGATTTTATATCTATTTCTACAGATCTTTTACCTCTATTTAAAAGATTAAATAAGACACTTTCCCCATTTATAAATGGAGGAGTTTTTCTCATATCTTCTCCTCCAGGTCGTTCAATTTTTATAATCTCTGCTCCAGCTTCTGCTAAAATTAAGGTTGCAAATGGACCTGGCAACAAAGTTGAAAAGTCAATAATTTTAATCCCATCTAAAGGCTTCATATTTTTTCCTTATTTTTAATTTCAATATTATATTAGTTTAAATAATTTTTAAGACAATAGATTTCATATTTGGATTATTATTTAAATTTAATTATATTATTTATTATGTATTATTTTAAGCACCTTATTTTTGTTCTTTATTTATATAGTTGGTATAGTGCTTTTGCTGATGAGAGTATGGTATCATATGAGATTATAGATTTTGAAATACCTAAACCATTAACTAATCAATTAGGAGACCCAATAAAAGGTAAAATTATAGCCTCATCTAGAAAAGGAAATTGTTTGGCCTGTCATGTTATTCCTGAGGTGGATGAAATGTTTCATGGAACTGTAGGGCCTAGTTTGAAAGGGGTAGGTAGTAGGTATAATATCAATGAATTAAGGTTAAGATTAGTTAATCCATATATTTTAAATCCTGATTCTATTATGCCTGCTTTTTATAAAGTTAAAGGTTTAGAAAAAGTTGACAAAAATTTTTATGGAAACCCTATTTTAAATGCACAAGAGATAGAAGATGTTATAAGTTGGTTAATGACCTTGAAATCGGAATAATATAAATGAATATTAAATTTATTAAACATAAACTTTTATTAAGTAGGCGAAAATTTATAACTGGCATAAGTTTGGTGCCAAGTTTATCTTTTTTAAGATCATTAGATGCTAAAGAAGAGGTAGGTAGTCCATTTAGAGATCGTTTTCAAACATACAGGCAAACATTTAGAATAGAGCCAGATTTAGAAGAAGCAAAAAGGATCGTAAGAAATATTATTAAAGGCCGAGAATTAAGAGAAGATTTAATATTACTAAATGCGCCTGATATAGCAGAGAATGGTAATACTGTTCCTATAAATTTTTCAGTAAATTGTTCGATGATAAATGATGATTATCCTGAAGTTGTACATATATTAGTTTTGGACAATCCTTTTCCTGAAATTGCTAAATTTTATTTTACTCCACAGTCTGGCGAAGCAGAATTATCAATTAGAATAAGAATGAGAACAAGTTCAAATATTATTGCCATTGCAGAAATGGCAGATGGAACAATTGGACAAACGCAGTCATTTGTTGATGTAACTATAGGAGCATGTAGTTAATGGCTAATGAAGAAAGGAGCAATTGGAGAAGAAGATTAAGAATTCCTAAATCTGCAAATAAAGGAGATGTTATTACAATTAAGACTATGGCTGAGCATGTTATGGAACCTGGAGTAAGAAGGGACCAAGAAACAGGAGTAATTTACCCCAAAAAAATTATCGATCATGTATATGTTAGGTTTAATGGTAAACAAGTTTTTAAAAGTCAATGGTATTCTGGAGTTTCAGCTAATCCATTTATGTCTTTTAAATTAAAAGTTGATACAAGTGGATTAATTGAGGTTGAGTGGGTAGATGATTATGGTCAATCCTCTTTCAAAAGGGACACAATAGATGTATATGATAAAAACGGTAAAATAATTTATCCTTTTGAAATAGATACTCCCGATAGTAAAAATAAAGTAATGTAAATGAATTATTTTATTAAATTAATTATTTTTATATTAGCTATTTTTTTATTTAAAAAAATGTGTTTTTCTGAAGATAAACCATATTCAGAGCAAGAATTAAAATCGGGAAGTTATTTTGCTAAGAAAGAAACTAGAGAGATAGAAAAAGATGATTTTGCAAATCCTGGTATGATTTGGGTAGAAAGAGGAGAAGAAATATTTAATTTAATTCAAGGTCCTAAAAATATTTCTTGTGCATCTTGTCATAATTCTAGTAATTTATCATTAGCTAATGCCGCTACTAAGTATCCAAAAATAGATAAAAAAGAAAAATATTTAGTAAATTTAGAACAAAAAATAAATTTGTGTAGAAAAAACAAAATGGATGTTAAAAGTTTTGAACTTGAGAGCAAACCATTATTATCCTTATCAACTTATGTGTCATATTTATCTCGAGGGAAGGCTATGAATGTAAGTATAGATGGAGAGGCAAAAAAGTATTTTTTAAGAGGTAAAGAATTATATTTTAGAAGAATAGGTCAGATGAACTTAGCTTGTAATCAATGCCATGATGAGCAAGCAGGATCTTTTTTAAGATCAGAAAAGATAAGTCAAGGCCATATAAATGGATTTCCTGCTTATTTAATGAGATGGGATAATATTGCTTCCGCTCATAAACGTTTTCAGTTTTGTAATAATCAGGCTAGAGCAGAACCTCTGGATATAGGACATATAGACTATAATGCATTGCAATTATATATTGCTTGGCGAGGAAATTCTTTATTGATTGAAAGTCCTTCGGTAAGAAGGTAAAATCAAAAAAGATATTTTTAGGAATTATAAAATGTATCAGCCCGTAAAATCTGTACTAGACTTAATAGGAAATACACCCTTATTGCAAGTAATGAATATAGATACTGGATGTTGCAAATTGTTTTTAAAATTAGAATCTCAAAATCCTGGAGGTTCGATAAAAGATAGGCCTGCAAAATTTATGATTGAGGATGCTGAAAAAAATGGAAAATTAGCTGAAGGGGGTTTAATTATAGAGGCCACTGCTGGTAATACGGGATTAGGTCTTGCTTTGATAGCTAATCAAAGAGGTTACAATTGTTTAATTGTTGTTCCAGATAAAATGGCAAAGGAAAAAATTATACATTTAAAAGCTTTAGGAGCTGAAGTTATTGTAACTCGATCTGATGTTGAAAAAGGTCATCCAGAATATTATGCAGATTTAGCTGAAAAAATTGCAAAGGATAAAAAAGGTTCATTATATATTAATCAATTTGCTAATGAAGCAAATTTACAAGCTCATTTAAAATGGACTGGGCCAGAAATTTTGCAGCAATTATCTAATAAAGTAGATGCTTTTTGTGCTGGAGTTGGAACTGGAGGAACAATTACGGGAGTAGGACAGGCTTTAAAAAAAGTAAATAAAAATTGTGACATAATTTTAGCAGACCCAGTTGGATCAATTTTAGAACCAAAAATTAATACTGGTAAAATTCCAGATAAAGTAGGGAGTTGGATAGTTGAAGGTATAGGAGAAGATTATATACCGCCACTATTAGATCTAGAGCTGATAAGTCATGCATATGCTATATCTGATAAAGAAGCATTACAAACTTGTAATATTTTGTTGCAAAAAGAAGGAGTTTTAGCGGGCAGTTCTAGTGGAACTCTTATCTCGGCAGCTATTAAATATTGCAGGGAGCAATCTGAACAAAAAAATGTTGTAACCTTAGTTTGTGATACGGGAAATAAATATTTAAAAATTTACGATAAGGATTGGTTAAAAAAAAATAATTATTGAAGGAAAAAAAATGGTCTCAAATCTTCCAAAATCAAAATTTGCAACTAGAGCAATACATGCTGGTCAATCCCCTGACCCTACTACAGGGGCTATAATGACACCTATATATGCGTCATCAACTTTTGTTCAGGATAGTCCTGGAGTGCATAAAGGATATGAATATTCTAGAACCGGAAATCCAACACGAAAAGCATATGAAATGTGTATGGCTAATTTGGAAGTTGGTAATAGTGCATATGCATTTGCGTCTGGTTTGGCAGCAGCAGATACAGTGTTATCGCTTTTAGATTCTGGAGACCATATTCTTGCTATGGATGATTTGTATGGTGGTTCGAGAAGATTATTCGATAATGTTAGGAAGAGAACATCTAATTTAAGATTTGTATTTGGAGATTTATCTAAACCTGAAGTAGTAGAAAAATTAATTTCAGAAAAAATAAAAATGATTTGGATAGAAACTCCTACTAACCCAATGCTAAAGATAGTAGATTTAAAATATATAACTGATTTAGCAAAACAACATAATATAATTACCGTAGCAGATAATACATTTTCTAGTCCTTATATACAAAGACCTATAGAAAATGGTTTTGATATTGTGGTTCATTCAGCTACTAAGTATTTGAATGGCCATTCTGATATGGTAGGAGGAGTTGTGGTTTGTTCTCATAAAAAGCATGGGGAACAAATAGCATATTTGCAAAATGCTGTAGGAGCAGTTCAAGGTCCGTTTGACGCATTTTTAGCTTTAAGAGGTTTAAAAACATTATCTTTGAGAATGGAAAAACACTGCAGCAATGCTATGCAAATAGCATTGTTTTTAAAAAGCCATGATTTGATAGATAATGTTTATTATCCTGGTTTAGAAGATCATCCAGGACATTCTATTGCAAAGAGACAAATGAATGGTTATGGCGGGATAGTTACTTGTGTAATAAAAGGAGGATTAGATTCATCTAAGAGATTTTTAGAAACATGTCAAATATTTCAATTAGCAGAATCACTTGGAGGAGTCGAAAGTTTAATAGAACATCCTGGAATTATGACACATGCCTCAGTACCTGAGAATGTTAGAAATGAATTAGGTATAAAAGATGGATTAGTCCGGTTATCTGTAGGTATAGAAGATATCGATGATTTATTGTTGGATTTAGAAAGGGCTTTATCTGCAGCTAAAGACTAAATTTTGAGGTTTTATGAAATATTTATATATTATTAGGCATGCTAAAGCAGAGAAATATGTAAGCGGTCAAGAAGACCATGATAGAAATTTAATTTCAGCAGGATTAGAAAGAGCTAATAAGCTATCTATGTGGTTAAAAAATGTTGAACCTAATTTAGAAAAAATATTTGTTTCTTCATCAAAAAGAACTGTGCAGACTTCTGAAGTTATTCAAAAATATATGAATGATATTTCAATTGAAATTAAACATGAATTATATTCTGCTACTAAAGAAGATTTAATTAATTTTTTATTATTTATTGAAGAAGATGCGGACAGTATTGGTTTAGTGGGTCATGAGCCTAGCCTCAAGCAATTGGCAATATATTTAACAGGAGCGTATTCTAAAGATTTAGAAAATGTTTTAAATAAACATTTTTCAACTTCCAGTGTAATTGTTTTAGTTTTAAATATAAAAAGATGGGATCAAATTAGCGAAAGGATAGGCGTAGTTTCTCATTATTATGATTCTTTAAGTTTATAGTATTATTTATTATGTTGAGATAGAAGATATTTACTAACAGCTTTTAATTCATTTTCTGACAGATATGAAGTCCCATCTTCAATTATTCCAGTCATATGTCCTTCAACATAGTCACCGTCTGGTTTAAAGCCAGTCTGTAGAAAAAAAACAATATCATTTTCATCCCAGCTACCTATTCCTTTAGTTTTGTTATTCGAAATATTAGGAGCTTCGTCATTTATTTTTTTATGGCTTTTAGGACGACCGCTTAAATCATTTTTATTTTTTACTATCGATAAAAAGGTTCTAGGAGAATGACATGCGCCACAATGTCCTATTGATTTTACTATATATGAACCTTGTTTTTCGATTTCATTATTTGTATTAAATTGATTATTTGAAAAAAATATATATTCAATTTTACTTCTCATCCAAAGTAATGCCCTAAAATTATATGGAAATTTTAATTTATGATTACTTTGCTTTATAGATTGAATAGGAATCGATCTTAGATAATTATAAATATCATTTATATCGTTATTTTTTAATTCTTTATACCAATTATATGGAAAAACTGGATAGTAAGGTACTCCTTTAGGACTAATCCCGTGTTTTAAGGCTCTTGTAAATTCTTCTAAATTCCATTTCCCTATCCCATTTTTTTTATCAAAAGTAATATTAGGGCTTATAAAGGTGCCATATTTTGTATTTATTTTATATCCACCGCTATATGGTAAGTCTTTATTTGCTGTATGACATCCAAAACAACCAGCGGCGTGTGCTAATATCTGTCCCCTTTCTTTAGAGAAAGCTATATTATTTGTTACAAAATAGATTAAAAAAATTAATAATGTATAATTTAGTTTAAGCAAAAAATTAGTTTTTCTTTTCTCTAAATTTGTTATGACAGTTACCACAAGTTTTGCCTAAAGCACCTAATGCTTTTCCTATATCTTGCCTATTACCTCCCTCTGCAGCTATAACTAGAGCCTTTGCTTTTTCTGTAGAGACTTTCATGCTTTCTCTAAATGCTTTTTTATCTGACCATATAATTGGAAGAGATTTTGTTTTTAAACCTGAAGTGTTAGATGTTCCCTCTGGAAAAGTTTTGTCTATATCTATTGCTGCTAGACTAAGATAAAGAGCATTAGAATGAGGTAAAATATCTGAATTAATATCAACCTTTCCTTTCAAATTTGCAGCTATAATAGAAATATGGTTTCCAACTGCCTTCATAATATTTTTTCTGTATTTTATTATATCTTCCTCTTGACCAAATACATTATTAATCAAAATTGAAAGCGTAAGTGATATTATAGTTATATATTTCAATATATATTTCCTCCCAAAATAAATTATTAGTCTTAAATTATTATATATATTATATTCAATCTTACTTTAAGTATAGTTTATGGAGTAAATAATGTTAAATCTTGCCGCCACCCTAGAATATAGTGCAAAAATATATCCAGAAAATATAGCAATACATTTTGCAGACAAAAATATTTCATATAAAGAATTAAATATTATGGCAAATAAAGTTGCTTTAGGAATACAAAAGTCTGGTATTAAAAAGGGTGAAAGAGTAGCACTATGTTGTCCCAATATACCCCAATTTATTTTTACATATTATGGTATTTTGAAAGCCGGTTGCGTAGTTTTACCATTTAATGTTTTATTAAAGTCTGATGAAATAAGTTTTATTTTAGAAAATTCCGAGGCAAAAGCTATAATTTGTTTTGAAGGAACACAA
>PAYS01000004.1 GCA_002715265.1 Candidatus Pelagibacterales bacterium | reverse complement strand
TTTAAATTGGTACATCAATGGTAATGCTATGATTAAAGCTAATTACATTAGATCTATCATGAATAATAAAGCAGCTCAAAATGCGGGAGCCACTTCAGCTTCTCTTAATGGAGGAGGTGCAAGCACCGATATTTATGGCATGCGTTTTCAATATAAATTTTAAAAAATAATCTTCATAGAACAAAAAGGCCCTAAGAATAGGGCCTTTTTATTTTGCAGCCTTACCTAATATTAAAAGTGCTGGAATTGCTAAAAAAGCTGTTAAAATAAAAAAACAAAGCCAATCTAAATATTCTAAATTATAAAAAGGTAACAAATTATTCCATCCAATTCCTTCAACCATCCATCCTGAAGGGGCTGACAATTGCGTTCTAGCAAGTGCCATGAAAGACGTTAACAAAGCAAACTGCGTTGCCGTGTACTTAGTATTAGTTAGTTTTGACAAATATGCTAGAAATGCAGCAGTCCCTAGACCTCCAGAAATATTTTCTATCGATATAGTAGCCATTAATAAATATGTATTTAAATTCATATATGCAAGAGCTGCAAACATGAAATTGGATAACATTTGAAAAACACCACCTATTAATAAAGCAAACATTATTCCTTTATTTGAAACTATTAATCCTCCTAAAAATAGCCCTATTAAAGTTGCCAACAAACCAAATACCTTAACAATATTAGCTATATCTATTTTTGAAAAACCAATGTCTAATAAAAATGGTGTGGTCATATTGCCTGCCAAAGCATCCCCTAACTTATACAAAGCAATAAATAAAAGTATCCAAAGCCACTGCGGTCTTTTTATAAACTCTGTAAAAGGTTCAATAACCGCTGATTTAATCCAATTTAAAAAATTTTCTATAAAAGATTTCTTTAAATTTGAATTTTTCTTTTCTTCGTCAATATTTGGCAATATCAATAAAATTAAAGGGCCTAACAAAAAACAAAAAGACATTACAATAAAAGCTATTTTCCATGAAAAAAATTCTGCTAAATATAAAGCCCCTGCACCAGAAACTATTAAAGCTATTCTATAACCAAATACATAAGTAGCTATGCCGGCTGCTAAATCTTTTTCTTGATGCAATTCTATTCTATATGCATCCAGTGCTATATCTTGAGTAGCCGAAAAAAATGCTGCAAAAAAAACTAATACGGCAAGTAAAAATAATGAAGATGCAGGGTCAAATTGTGAGATTAATAAAAAAATTAGAAAAAGAATTATTAACATTAAAAATACCCAACTTTTTCTTTTTCCTAAATACTTATATAAAAATGGTATTTTTAAAGTATCTACAAATGGCGACCAAATAAATTTTAATGCGTAAGGCGTACCTGCTAGCGCAAATAATCCTATAGAAGTATAATTTATTCCTGCTTCCATCAGATGAGCTGACATAGTAGCGCCTATTAACGGCAATGGTAAGCCTGCACAGAAACCTAAAAGTATAAATGAAATAACATTGACCTTAGAATAAGGTCCTAATTTTGAGATAATTATATTAAGATAATTAACCGTCATTCTCTACATTCCATTAATGTTTAATAGCAATTAACATTTAGTAATTTTAAATTTTAAAACCTGCCTTTTCTTCTACAAATTTTTTTAAGTTATTTTCTGGCCTAGCTCCATAATGCGATATAATTTCAGATGAACAAATTGCACCTAAGTCTCCTGAATCACTTAAACTTAATTCTTTTGACAAGCCCGCTAAAAATCCTGCTGCAAAAAAGTCTCCTGCTCCTGTCGTGTCTATCACTTTAGTATTTCTTATGTCAGTTTTAAAAATATTTTCTTTATGTATTATCGATGCTCCTTTTTCGCCTCTGGTTGCAACACCTATATCCACTTTGCCACCGAGCACAATCAATGCTTCTTCAAATATATCTATTTCATATAAAGATTTTAATTCCCCCTCATTACAAAATAAAATATCTACATAATTATCAATGAACTCCTTCATTTGTTGCCTATGCCTATCAACACAGAAAGCGTCTGACAAAGTAAATGCTACTTTAGCGTTATTTCTCTTTGCTAAAATGGCTGCATGCTTAAAGGCCTCTTTTGCTTCTGGAGGGTCAAATAAATATCCTTCTAAATAAACTATTTTTGACTTTTTAATTAAATCTTCATCGATATCATCAACTGTTAACTTGCTCGATGATCCTAAAAATGTAGCCATAGTCCTCTCGGCATCAGGGGTTACCAAAATCAAACATCTAGCAGAAGCCTGTCCACTATCTAAAGGCTTAGTATTGTATTCTATATCAGAAGACAATAAATCATTATTAAAAATATCGCCTAAAGCATCATTAGACCTTTTCCCAATAAAAGCGCATTTACAATTCAGCTGCGATAAACCATATATTGTATTTGCTGCCGACCCCCCGGATAATTGAATTTTTTTTTGCATAGAATCATAAAGTTTATCTGATGCTTCATCATCTACTAAAGTCATAGACCCTTTATTTAAACCATGCTTGTTTAAAAAATCATCATCAGCATCCGCTATTACATCAATAATTGCATTGCCAATTCCTAATACATCAATATTTTTATTTCTATTCATTAATATTCCTTTTTACTTTACCATTACTAAAGTATATTTATTTTAATTAAACTATAAAATCATTTTTTTAGGAGGATTGAATTGGAAGAAAGCTTATTATGGAAAAAAAGTGCTAAAGAATTAATAACTTTACTTAAAAATAAATCCATTTCTCCTGCAGAAGCTTTAAACGCAAACCTCGACAGGATTAAAGAAACTCATGAAGACATCAATGCAGTTGTAACAATATGTGAAGAAAGAGCAAAAAGTAAAATAAAAGAATTGCAAGCGGATGCTCCAGATTTACCTGGATACTTGCACGGTCTGCCTGTTTTAATAAAGGATTTAACAGAAGTTAAAGATGTTAAAACTACTTTTGGGTCTAAAATATATGAGAATAATGTTTCTACGCATTCCGATTTCTTAGTAGAAAAAATAGAAAAAATGGGCGGAATTGTTTTGGGAAAAACAAACACACCAGAGTTTGGGGCTGGATCTAATACTTTTAATGAAGTATTTGGTATTACTGCAAACCCATGGAATATAGCCTATACTGCAGGAGGGTCTTCAGGCGGAACGGCATCTGCATTAGCAGCAGGTGCGGCCTGGTTAGGAACTGGTTCAGACCTAGGAGGGTCCTTAAGAAACCCTGCTAGTTTCTGTGGGGTAGTTGGTTTAAGACCAACTATTGGAACAGTAGCACACGGTCCAACTAACCTTCCTTTTAACGACCTTTCTGTGGATGGGCCAATGGCTAGGAATGTGGAAGATATATCAATATTTCTTGATACTATGTCAGGATTAGACTCTCGAGATCCACTTTCTTCAAAAAAAACTAATCAAAGTTTTCAAGAAGAAATTTATAAAGAAAAATCTGGCTTAAATATTGGAGTTACAGATGATTATAATATGCTGGCCTGCCATCCAGAAGTTAGAGAAAGCATAAATCACGCTGAAAAAATTCTAAAACAAATGGGACATAATGTTACAAGAATATCTCCTGACTTCACGCATGCTGAAGAAACATTTCAAATTTTAAGAGCACATTTATTATCCTCAGGCAAAAGATCTTTATATGAAAGTCATAAAGATGTTCTCAAAGAAGATTTGAGGCTTAATATTGAAAAAGGTATGAAACTTCAAGTAAGTGAAATTGATAAAGCAAAAATCTTTCGAGGAGATATAATTAATAAGACAAATGTATTTTTTAAGGAATTTGACATATTAATTGCTCCTTCTTCTATGGTGCCGCCATTTGATAAAAATACTTTATGGCCAGAAAAAGTAGAAGACAAAACATTTGACAATTACGTTAGCTGGTTAATGACTGCAGCCACAATTTCAATTACGGGTTGCCCCGCGCTAGCTGTACCATGTAATTTTAGTAGCAATAATCTTCCAATTGGAATTCAAATAGTAGGACAAAGAAGACAGGAAGCTATGATATTAAATTTAGGATATCACTTTGAAAAACAAACTAAAAGCAACAATTTGTTGCCTATAGACCCAATTAAATAATACATGACCATTAGCAAAAATAATTTATACATTCTGGAAATAATTGTTAATTCGTTTAAAAATATATTTGAACCAAATGTATTTAAATGGATTTTATGGACTATATTTTTTACCTTAATCGCTTTAGGGTGTTTAAGTTATGGCATATTTTCTATTATTAAATCTTTTATATCTGTTGATATTCCGTTCATTGGTGGGTACATAGACAATTTTCTAATATACAGTTCTATATTTGCTATAATATGGGGTTCTACTATTTTATTTGTTCCACTGTCTACTATCATATTTTCATTATTTCAGGAAAATATTATAAAAAATGTTGAAATGAAGTACTATCCTGCAAGTTTTAAAGAATTGGATACTAAAACCACAACTTTCTTAATAGCTGGCTTCAAACTTTTAGGATGGACTATTATTATTCACGTCTTTTTATTTCCGTTGGCAATATTTTATGGAGGAGCTTTTTGGTGGGCACCTCTAACAATAATTATTAATGGCTATTTGTTATCAAAAGAATATTTTGAAGCTGTTGGTTTGCGAAGATTTGGCTTTTCTGAAGTCAAAACAATAAAAAATAAGCTTCTTTTTCCTTGTTGGTTCTATGGTCTGGTATCCGCTATTTTATTTTTAATTCCTATTATAAACTTATTTATTCCCGCTATTTTAACTTTATGCATGTTACATCTTTTTAATAGAAATTTAGAAAGCGGCCCTAAGCCAGATTAAGGTCACAAATTAAATGGGCACAAATCTAATATTGGACATTTGTCACATAAAGGTTTTCTTGCTTTACAAATATATCTACCATGTAAAATAAGCCAATGATGTGCATGATATAAATATTTTTTTGGTATATTTTTCAATAATGCAAGCTCTACTTCATTTACATTTTTTCCAACTGCTATTTTTGTCCTGTTGGAGACTCTAAAAACATGTGTATCTACTGCTACAGTAGGTATATCGAATGCCATATTCAAAACAACATTCGCCGTTTTTCTGCCTACGCCAGGCAACGATTGCAACTCTTCTAAAGATGGCGGAACTTCTCCATTAAATTTTTCTAATAATATTTTAGATAAATTTATAACATTTTTAGCTTTATTTTTATAAAGACCAATGCTTTTAATATTCTCAATGACCTTTTCTTCTCCAATAGAAATCATTTCCTTAGGTGTTTTAGCTAATTTAAATAAATTTTTTGTTGCTTTATTAACACTTACATCAGTTGCTTGCGCACTTAGAACTACAGCAACCAAAAGTGTATATGATGAGGAATAAACTAATTCACCTTTTGGTTCAGGGTTATTATCTTTAAATATTTCAAAAATTTTCTTAATATTTTTATTCATTTGCTTTTAATTATAAATATTTTAATTGAAAAAATATATTATAAATATAATTTTATATTATGAATAATTTTTTAAATATAAAAATTTACCCTAATAACTCTTTAAGCCCAAAAGGCTTTTTCTTACTTATGGCTTTTATCACTATACCCTGTCTTACAATAGGAATAATGTTTATGGTAATGGGCGCATGGCCTGTTCTAGGTTTTATGGGACTAGAGGTGTTTTTAATTTATATTTTTTTTAAAATTTTATTTCATAAAAATAATTTTTATGAGCACATCATATTAGATACAAAGCATTTTAATATTTTTTATAATAATAAAAATAAAACTATAGACACTATTGTTTTAGAACCAACTTGGTTACAAGTAAAATTAAATAAAACAGAAAAGTCCCTTTTTGTTTTAACTCACGGAAAAATAATTGAACTTGGAAAATGCTTAGCATTTAAGGAGAAAGTATCACTAGCTAAAACTATTGATGACGCATTATTTAACTGGAAAAAAAACAACCAAAATTTTAATTCAGCCCCAAAACATTAGCCATTGTATAATGACCAGGCGACCGATCTTTTAACCAAATTAGAGCCTTTAATGCTCCATTAGAAAAAATCTCTCTATTTCCCGCTTTATGACTAAGTTCAACTCTTTCTCCAGGTCCTGCAAATGTAACCGTATGATCTCCTATTACATCACCTCCTCTTGATGTAGAAAAACCAATTGCACCTTTTTCTCTTTCATTCTCTATTCCCCACCGACTTTTGATAGTATTTTTTTCTAAATCAATTTTTCTACCTTTGGCAATAGCTTTCCCAATGGAAAGAGCTGTACCAGAGGGGGAATCCAGTTTGTCTCTATGATGAATTTCATGAATTTCCGCATCATAATCGTCACCTAGGTTTTTAGCCATCATCTCGACATAATATAAAACAATATTTACACCTATACTCATATTAGCTGAAAACACAATAGGTATGGATTTTGCAACCTCCTCAATTATTTTAATTTGTTCTTTATCAAAACCAGTTGTTCCCAATACATAAGAACAATTATGTTTAGAAGCCATCTTAATATTTTCAATTGATGAAGAGGCAAAAGAGAAATCTATTACCCCTTCAGATTTAGAAAAAAAGACTTCAGCATCTGAAATAATTTCTATTCCTAGCTTTCCACAATTCGCTACCTCTCCAACATCTTTTCCAACATTTTCGTTATTAGAATGTTCTAATGCTGCGACTAATTCAAGTTGCTCATTATTAGACACTGCTTTTATTAAAGCTCTGCCCATTCTTCCGGATGCACCACAAATTCCAACTTTAACTCGTTCCATATTTTAACGCCCTGCTTTTTTTACCTTTTTAATGAAGTCTTCACTTTCTGGCTGATTACTTGAATTCTCCATTGATTGTAATTCTTCTAAAATTTCTCTTTGTTTTTTATTTAAGGATACAGGAGTTTCTGTATATACATCAACATATAAATCTCCTTTATTCGATCCATTGATAACAGGCATGCCTTTTCCTCTTAATCTAAACCTATGTCCAGATTGAGTTCCAGAAGGCACAGAAACCCTAACCTTTCCTCCTGACGGGGTAGGAACATCCACAGAGCCTCCCAATGCAGCTAACGTCATAGGTACTTTAGCTTCAATTAAAAGGTCTGCNCCATCTCTACTAAACAAAGGATGGCTTTGTAATTGTACGAAAAGATATAGATCTCCGTTTGGAGCTCCTCTTGGACCAGCTTCTCCTTCACCTGCAACTCTAATTCTCGTNCCATCATCAACNCCTGGTGGTATCTTCACATTAATAGTTTTTTCTCTTTGTACTCTGCCTTCTCCACCACATGTTTTGCAAGGATCACTGATAATTTGTCCACTGCCTCCGCACTGCTGACACACTCTTTCCACCATAAAAAAGCCCTGGCTTGATCTTACTTTGCCAGACCCATTACATGCTGGACAAGTAATTGGTTGTGCCCCTTCTGCTCCTCCAGTTCCTCGACAATCAGAACACATTACGTGCGTATTTATTTTGATATCTTTTTGAACTCCAGAATATGCTTCTGCAAAGCTTAAACTAATATTAAATCTTAAATCGGAACCAGTTTGAGTTTGTCGTTGATTTCCTCCTCCCATAAAATCGCCAAAAAGGTCTTCGAAAATGTCAGACATATTAGAAAAACCTGCTCCAGCTCCTCCAGGACCACCTGCATTGCCTTCAAAAGCAGCATGTCCATATTGATCATATGCCGCTCGTTTTTGAGGGTCTTTTAGAACTTCATAAGCTTCGCCAGCCTCTCTAAACTTAGTCTCAGCTTCTTTATCACCTGGATTCTTATCAGGATGATACTTCATAGCTAGTTTTCGAAAATTTTTCTTTAACTCGTCTTCAGAAGCGCTTTTGTCTACCCCTAATATATCATAGTAATCACGCATCTAATACTATCCAAAATTAAAAAGAATCGCTCTTATTTATTTATTAGCACTCTTCTCATTTTTATCATCAGATTTAACTTCTTCAAAATCAGCATCTACAACATCGGCATCTTTATCATCTTTCTTGCCTTCTGAATTTTCAGCCTGAGCTTGAGCATTTTGCTCTTGACTTTCTTTATACATCATTTCACCTAATTTCATCGCAGCATTGTTTAAGTTTTCCACTTTTTTCTTTATTTCTTCACTATCTGCATTTTCATTAGACAATAGGTCTTTAAGCTCTTTCACAGCTGATTCTATTTTTTCCTTATCCTCTTTAGGAAGTTTTTCTCCATGCTCCTTCATACTGCCTTCTGTAGAGTGGACTAACGCATCAGCTTGATTTCTTGCTTCAACAGATTCTTTTCTCTTTTTATCATCTTCTGCATGTGATTCTGCATCCTTAACCATCTTATCAATGTCATCATCAGACAGGCCGCCAGAAGCTTGAATTTTAATTTTTTGTTCTTTGTTAGTAGCCTTATCTTTTGCTGAAACATTTACGATACCATTTGCATCTATATCAAATGTTACTTCTATTTGTGGCATGCCTCGAGGTGCAGGTGGAATGCCTACAAGATCAAAATTTCCCAGCATCTTGTTATCTGCTGCCATTTCCCTTTCACCTTGACATACACGAATAGTAACTGCTGTTTGGTTATCTTCCGCAGTTGAAAATGTCTGACTTTTTCTAGTAGGAATTGTTGTATTTCTCTCAATTAGTCTAGTAAATACACCGCCTAAAGTTTCTATACCTAAAGATAAAGGTGTAACATCAAGCAACAATACATCTTTAACATCTCCTGCTAAAACAGCGCCCTGTATGGCCGCACCCAACGCAACACATTCGTCTGGGTTCACACCTTTATTAGGCTCTTTTCCAAAAAATTCTTTAACAGTCTCAATAATTTTTGGCATACGGGTCATTCCACCCACCAAAACAACTTCGTCAATATCACTTGCAGAAACACCCGCATCTTTAAGCGCTGCTTTACAAGGTTCTATAGTTCTTTTAACGAAATCTTCTACTAAACTCTCCAGTTTTGCTCTGGTTAGTTTCACAGTTAAATGTTTAGGCCCTGACGCATCAGCNGTNATAAANGGNAANTTNANTTCTGTTTGNGCNGNNGANGANAANTCAATNTTNGCTTTNTCNGCAGCTTCNTTNANNCTTTGNANAGCNANNTTNTCTGTTNTNANATCNATNNCATTATCTTTTTTAAANTCNGNNNCNANATNTTCNACAATACGNGNCGTCAAAATCNTCNCCNCCTAAAAANGTATCNCCATTTGTNGATTTAACTTCAAAAACTCCATCACCTATTTCTAAAACAGATACATCAAAAGTACCTCCACCTAAATCATAAACCACAATAGTGCCAGATTCTTTTTTATCCAAACCGTATGAAAGACTAGCTGCTGTAGGTTCATTTATAATTCTTAAAACATCTAAGCCCGCTATTTTCCCAGCGTCTTTGGTGGCTTGCCTTTGTGCATCATTAAAGTATGCTGGTACAGTAATCACCGCTTCAGTAACATCATGTCCTAAATGAGCTTCTGCTGTTTCTTTCATTTTTTGTAAAATAAATGCACTAATTTGACTAGGAGCATAATCTTTACCTCCTGCTTTAACCCATGCGTCTCCACTTTCNGATTTTATTATACTATATGGGACCATATCCTTATCTTTTGTTACTTTTTCATCCGTGTATGGTCTACCAATAAGNCGTTTTATTGCAAACAAGGTGTTTTCAGGGTTTGTAACCGCCTGACGTTTTGCTGCTTGTCCAACTAGAGTTTCCCCATTATCCGTAAAAGCTACAATTGAGGGAGTAGTTCTAGCTCCTTCTGAATTTTCAATTACTTTTGCGTTGCCGCCTTCCATAACTGCAACACAACTATTAGTAGTTCCTAAATCTATACCTATAACCTTGCCCATACTTCCTTCTTTCTAAAATATTAAAATATAGTTTGCAGTACTGATATGGGAATTTAAAACCTAAAAACAAGGGCTTTTGTAAAAAAAATTAATTAAAGCTTAAATTTTTAATATTATTATCTAAAACTTCAATTAAATCATTTAAATACAGATCCAAACCATCTGGAAAAACATAAGTAAAATTCAATTTATGTAGGATATTGTCTTTAATAATAAAGATATGCCAGAAACAATTCTTTAGTATTAAATTCTCTTCTTTAACCTCTTCAATCTTGTTGCAGGAAATTAAATACATATTTGTTTCATTAGAATGCAAAGAAATATCTTTAACACCTGGACCTGCTGCCAAATTGGAAGCAATTTTTTGCATATAATCCATTGTAATAACAAAATTACCACTTAATTTAATTTCCTCACAATTTAAAAAGAGCATAGCATCTTTATAGCCAGTCACTTTTAAAGCTAAACTTTTATCCTTTTCATTAACNTCCATCAGCCATGAAGAAGGAAGTCTTATATTTAAACCATTCCAAGGATTGATCATCTTAAATTTTAATCTAGAAATTTTTGCTGACGCATCTGCCTGACTATCCAGTATTGTCCTAATATCAGAGAANTTACACTCATTTATATTATTGTTAACCTCTTCTAATAGCTTATTTACTACTTTATCTGCCTCACCTCCACTCATCCAAGATAGCGCTATAGTAGCAACCCTTATAGTTCTAGGGCCATGGCTTGAAGCCAACCTCCAAACCTTAACTTTTTCTCCTGACTCCAAATTAGCTTCATATTCAAGACCATAAATATTAGTTTTTATCTCTTTGATTTCTATGTTTTCATTGTCTTCCATCAAAACTTCATCAAACAGATATTTCTTAAATTTTTGAGTTTTATCTAATTTTGGATCATCTAAGCTAAGAACATTAATGCCTAAAACAGGGTACTTTCCTGTTTCAAACCTCACCTCTGCTCTTGTAGGATCTTCNTCAAANTAGCTCACTTCCCAACTATCTTTAATTGGCATTTTAAAAGAGTCATGTCCAACTGATAAATAAGCCATTTATTAATTCTCTTTTTTTTCTTTACTTACCCCAACCATTGCTGGTCGTAACAGTCTATCATAAATTTTATATCCTGGCTGTAAAACTTCACATACAGAGCCAGGTTTAAATTCATCAGTAACTACCTCCAACATGGCTTGATGTATATTATGATCAAAAGTTTCACCTTTCTCAGGGTTTATAATTTCTATGCCATTCCGATTAAATATAGAAATAATTTCTTTCAGCGTAAGACTCACGCCCTCATGCAACGAATTATAATTTTTTTCTAAATCATTTTTATTTTTAGTTTCTTTAGGTGAAGCCAAGAGCGCTCTCTCGAAGTTATCAAGAACTGACAACAAATCTTTAGCTAAGGGCNCCGTGCCGTATCTTGCGTTATCTTGTTTCTCTTTGTCCATTCTCCTACGAATATTTTCTGTCTCTGCTAATGCGCGCAATTTAGCATCTTCAGAATCTTCTAACGCTTTTTTTAACTCTTCTATTTCAGCGTTTTTAGAATTAATGGTTTTATTTTTATTAAACTCATCTTTCTTGCCATTTGAATCTGANCTATTAGATTTTGCTTTTTTATCTTTTGTCATTTGTTCTCCTATAATATATATAGAAATATTGTAATTATATACTCCGCTTACAAGAGCATAATTGTTTTTATATACTTATTTGGTAAAATAATAAAAATTTAATTAATCTATATATTATCATTTTATTTAAATTTTATACAATTGCCTCCTTTTACTATTGTTATATATAATTGGTTTATATTATTTTAAGGAAATAAATTATGAAAAATGACGNACTAAGAAATGATGGAAGAAAAAACTCTGAAATAAGAAAAGTAACAATAAAAACAAATTATATTAAAAATGCTCATGGTTCCTGCCTTATAAATTTTGGTGATACATCAATAATATGCTCTGCTAATATTCAAGATAGTGTTCCTTCTTGGCTTNAAGGTAANGGCATAGGTTGGCTGACTGCAGAATATTCTATGCTTCCATATGCTACAAATAATAGAAACGAAAGAGAAAGCACAACAGGAAAAACCAAGGGAAGAACACAAGAAATACAAAGANTGATAGGAAGATCGCTGAGGAGCACAATTAACTTAAAAAGCATTGGCGAAAAACAAATAAATATAGATTGTGATGTTATAAATGCAGATGGAGGAACCAGAACAGCTGCTATAACTGGAGCCTGGGTGGCCCTAAAATTAGCAGTAGAATATCTTTTAAAAAAACAGNTGCTAAAAGAAGATCCTATCATTGAACAAATTGCAGCAATCTCATGCGGAATATTTAATGNAAAAATTATGATTGATCTAAACTATTTAGAAGACAGCTCTGCTNAAACTGATGCTAATTTTGTTTTAACCAACTCTAATAAAATAATTGAAATACANGCTACCGCNGAAAAAAAACCATTTGAAAAGAANGAGCTAGACGAAATGTTAATAATGGCAAAAAAAGAAATAAATACTATTTTTAATATTCAAAAATATTGCATATCAGATGAAAAATAAAATAATACTTGATAAAAATGATGAATTAATAGTCGCTAGTCACAACCAAGGAAAAGTAAAAGAAATAAATGTACTTTTACAGCCGCTAGGTATAAAGACAAGTTCAATATCTAAATATTCTAATAAAGAGCCAATTGAAGACGGTCTTACCTTTGAAGAAAATGCCCTTATAAAAGCTCAAAGTGCGAATAATTTAACAGGCATGAATTCTTTATCTGATGATTCAGGGCTTTGTATAGAAGCACTTAGTGGTAAGCCAGGAATTTACTCTGCTCGCTGGGCAGGCCCAAATAAAAGCTTTGATCATGCTATGACTAAAATTGAAAAATTATTAAAAGATAAACAAAATAAAAATGCATATTTTGTATGTGCTCTTGCACTAGTTACAAAAAATAAAAAGTCTTTCTGTTTTATAGGAACCGTTAAAGGTAAAATATCTTTCCCACCAAAAGGAACTAATGGATTTGGATATGATCCAATATTTATTCCAGATAATTATAGAAAATCATTTGGCGAAATGCTTCCTTCTGAAAAAGACATTATTAGTCATCGATCTGATGCCTTTAAAAAATTCAAAGAGGCTTTAATTGTTAGATAACAAGAAATCTATTTATATTCATTGGCCATTTTGCTTATCTAAATGTCCTTACTGTGATTTTAATAGTCATGTATGTAAAAAAGACCTCGAAATAGATGCGTGGAAAAAAGCATATATGTACGAAATACAAAAAGACCTAGAAAATACTACAACTAAAAATATCCATAGTATATTTTTTGGTGGAGGGACACCCAGTTTAATGCCTATTAGCATTGTGGACTTCATACTTAATCTCTTGTCAAAAAATTATAGTATTTCTAATAATTGTGAAATCACACTTGAAGCAAACCCTTCAAGTGCAGAAAAAAGCAAATTTAAAAATTTGTCTGAAATTGGTATAAATAGATTATCTTTAGGATTGCAATCTCTTAATGACAAACATCTTTTGTTATTAGGAAGAAACCATAATTCAAAAGAGGGCTTATTAGCACTAGAGAATGCAAAAAAATATTATAAAAAAATTTCATTTGATTTAATTTATGGATTGCCAAATCAAACAGAAAAAAATTGGGAAAATGAACTATCAAAAGCAATTAATATATCTCATGGGCATTTATCAGCATATCAATTAACTATAGAAAAAGGGACCCCTTTTTATACAATGCACCGAGATAAAAAATTAATTCTTCCATCAGAAGAAACTTTATTAAATTTATATAAACTTACAGATGACTTNCTAATTTNTAACAACTTTAAAAAATATGAGGTTTCAAACTATGCTATTGCAGGACAAGAATCTTTTCATAATATAAAGATATGGGAAGGTNTAGAATACTGTGGGTTTGGACCTGGCGCNCATGGTCGGATAAAAATTAATAANNCTTGGTTCGAAAACCAAAGATTTTCAGCNCCTTTTNTATGGCTAAACAANGCAGTTAATAAAGAAAATACNTTNCTTGTTAATAAATNAATTTCTCCTGACNAAAGAGCTAAAGAAATCTTATTAACCAGTTTAAGATTAACAAAAGGAGCAAATCTTAAATTAATTAAAGATCTATGTAACTTGGCTTCCCTACAAAATGTTTTAGATAAAAATTCTTGTAAATTTTTAAAAAAAGAAAAATTACTCGGCATTAAGAACAATATTATATCTATAACAAGTAAGGGTTTTCCCCTTCTAAATTCAATCATAAATAAAATAATAATGTAATTTTAAAGAAATAAAATACTACTTTTTGACAAAACTTCTTTTCATTACTTGATAGGACGCAAACTTTCTTTTTAAATTTCCATTTAAACTTATAGAGAAATATCCAAACACTCCGTTAAAACCTGATGGCTTAGTTAAAAAATTAAGAAACCCTTGAATATTTTTAGATTTATTTAAAGCGCTATTACATAACGATACTATATCATAGCTTAAACCCGCAATCTCAGGCGGAATAGCTCCATATATTTTATAATATCGAGAAACAAAAGACTCAAAAGATGATTGCTCTGGAGCAATAAATACACCTTTTAACAAAGACGGCTCTCCTAATATTTGAGGACTATTCCAACTTGAAATTCCAAAATACTTAGTTGTTTTTCGATTTATTCCCCTATATTGAGCTCTAGAAGAAATTTCTCTTAACTTTTTTCCTCCTGCTAAAATTAATAATGCATCTATTTCTTTATTTTCATTTTCTTTTAGCTCTAAACCCAAACCGCTGAAACTATTTGTAGAAGTTGAATATTTATATATATCTTTAAGCTCTATATCTAAAAATAAACTATTATTTTTAATATTTTCTAAAGCTATGCTTCCATATGCAGAATTTGGAATAATAACAGATAAAGTTTTAATTTTATATTTAACCATTTCTTCAAAAACTGCCGCAATTTCTTGCCTTGGTGTGAAACCAAATGCCCACAAGCCTTTTCCTGAAATGCTTTCATCATTAGTAAACGACAGTAATGGGATATTGTTTTTTAATACTGACCTAACTGCAACTGCCTGAGAAGAAAATATTGGCCCTATTATTATCGACACATTTTTTTTCTCTAAAATTTTTACAGCTTGTACTGCAGACTCTATTGTGCTGCCAGAATCAATAGGTAATAATTCAATATTTGAAGCTTTCGTCTCAAATAAAGACATTTCCGCTGATTGATAAATTGCATTTCCTAAAAAAGCATTTTTTCCTGCAAGAGGNACAAGCAAACCAATTTTTATTGGGCCATTAAAATCTTGGTATTTAATATCTATATCAGATTGTATTTCTGATTTATTATTAATATCTTTTTTATCAATCTTATTAACTAAAGCCTGAGGANCAGTTTTTAAAGGCTCTTCAATTTTAATAGGTGGGTTTGTTTTTTCAATATTTTTGTCTTCTTTTTTAACTATTTTTTTTATTTCTTTCTCAGTATCTTTTTTTTTCTTATTTTCTTTATCAAAAATAACTTCAACAGTGTCTGGAACTTCTATCACTCCTCTATTAATAGTATTTTCCATACACGAAAATAAAAAAAGAAAACAACATATTTTAATATAAAACAAAAGATATTTCACAAATTCATCCTTTTATACATATAATAATACACAATACATAAATATATATATAATATAGTTTAAAGGAATTATGGAAAAAAATAATTATGGNGCACTATATGTTATTGCTACACCTATAGGAAATGCACAAGATATAACTTTAAGAGCTTTAAATAAATTAAATACATTAGATTTTATTGCATGTGAAGATACAAGGATAACCTCAAAACTATGTAATATTCATAAAATTAAATGTAAAGGAAAATTATTATCTTATCACGAACATAACTCTTCTAGAATGATTCCTAGAATAATTACAAGACTTAAAGAAGGAAAAAATATCGGACTTACTACAGATGCAGGAACACCTCTAATATCAGACCCAGGATATAAGTTAGTCTTAACGGCGATCAAAAATGACATTGATGNAAAAAGCATTCCAGGGCCTAGTGCTTTAACCGCAGCAATTTCAATATCAGGAATAAGTTCCGATCAATTTTATTTTGCTGGTTTTCTTCCAAAAAAAAGCAAACAAAAAAAAGAAAAAATTTTATCATTTGGCAATTTAGAGGCTGCNATTNTCCTGTTTGAATCCTCAAATAGATTAATTCCTCTTCTAAAAGAAATTAATAATATCCTAGGAAATAGAAAAATTAGCTTATTAAAAGAAATAACTAAAGCGTATGAAAAAACAGAATATGGCTATATTGAAAATATTTTAGAAAAAATAAAAAGTAAAAATATAAAAGGAGAATTTGTANTAATTATAGAAAAAGCNGAGAAAGAAATATATAATTATACAGAAAAGGATATAAAAAGATTTTTAAAAGATAGAATATCTGAAATAGGAATTTCTAAAGCTTCAAAAGAAATAGCAAAAAAAACTATGAAAAAAAGCGACTATATTTATAAAATAGCACTTGATATTAAAAAAGATAAATAATTATAAAAAATGAGGTTTGCTTTAATGAATGAAAATATAAAAAATTATTTAGTAATATTTACTATTTTTTTATTTTTGTCGGGGTGCGCAAGCGCTATTGTTGGAGGAGCAGCAACTTTAAGTCTAGCAGGCGTCCAAGAAAGGTCTATTAAAGATGCGGCAATAGACCTTGAAATTGAACTATTAATTCAAGACAATATGTTTAGAGAAGACACTGAAAAAATGTTTAGTGNAATTGATGTAATAGTTATAGAACAAAGAGTTTTATTAGTTGGGAATGTAGTTAATGAAAAAATTAGGGACAAAGCTGCTACTATAGCTTGGGAAACTAATAAAGTAAAAGAAGTGCTTAATGAAGTAACAATTAACAANNANCTTAATTTAGTTTCTTCTGCAAAAGATGCNAGAATTTCTTTAAATTTAAGNGGNTTATTGATAGGAGATTCAAACATTTCAGATATTAACTTTAGTCATTCGGTTTCAGGACAAACAATTTATATTATTGGTATAGCTGAAAACGATAGCGAGTTAAATAATGTCTTAAATCATGCTAGAACTATACAAGGAGTCAAAAAAGTAGTTAGCCATATAATTTTAAAAAATGACCCAATAAGAAAGAATTAAATATGGCAAAAATTGCTATACAAATGGACCCTATAGAATATATCGATATTAATGCAGATACNACTTTTGCATTAGCATTAGAAGCCTTTAAAAGAGGNCATGAACTATTTTATTACAATCCAGAAAANTTAACTTTTTATAATGGGGTTATTACAGCCATAGGAAATAAAATTTATGAACTTAAAAAAAATAAAAACAATCATGTAAAATTAAGCAAACCAATTACTATTGACCTCTCTACTCAAGATGTTGTGCTGCTAAGGCAAGATCCCCCTTTTGATATGACTTATATAACTAATACTCATATATTAGANAATCTACATCCTAAAACTTTTGTCGTTAATAATCCAAAAGAAGTAAGAAATGCACCTGAAAAAATATTAGTTAACAATTATACAAAACTAATACCAGAGACTTTAATTACAAGAAATGTTGAAGAAATTATTAAATTTAAAAATGAATTTAATGAAATCATTTTGAAGCCTCTATATGGAAATGGTGGCAAACAAATTTTTCATATTAAAAAAAATGACCCAAATTTACATACTCACTTAGAAATGTTTTTTGAAATTTCTAAAGAGCCTATAATAGTTCAACGATATCTTCCNGAAGTAAGAAAAGGAGATTGNAGGATNGTTCTTATTAATGGAGATATAGTTGGTGCAATTAATAGAGTTCCNCCAACAGGACAAGCTAGATCAAATTTACATGTTGGTGGCAAAGCTGAAAAGAAAAAATTGAATAAAAGAGAATTAGAAATATGCGAAACAATAGCACCAGAATTAAAAAAGAGAGAATTGATTTTGGTGGGTCTAGACGTAATTGGCAACTATTTAACTGAAATAAATGTTACCTCGCCAACAGGCATTCAAGAAATATCCCGTTTTAATAAAGTAAATATAAGTGCTAAATTTTGGNATTGTGTAGAAACATTAAGAAATATCTAATTTTTTAATCATTCCGCCTAGTGGCTGCCCTCCTAAGACATGAAAATGTAAATGTTGCACTTCTTGGTGAGCATCTTCGCCACAATTAGTTAACACTCTGTATCCNGATTTTGTAAGGTTCTCTATCTCTGCTACCTTTAAAATAACATTAAAAATGTCTTCTTTTTCAATATTACTAGATTTTAAAGTAAAATCAGTAATATTTATATACTCTTTTTTAGGAATAACTAAAACATGTGTTTTTGCCCTAGGNNTAACGTCTNTAAAGGCTAAGGAATGATTGCTCTCATAAACTTTTTCGCAGGGAATTTCTCCCTTAATAATTTTTGCAAATATATTATCATTGTTGTATTGATTGTCCATTTGGAACTTTATCGCCTTTGTTTTTTTTCTTCAATGCCAGAAATATTTTGCCTTATTTCTAATTCTTTTAGTATTTCTTCAGGTGATATTTCCAATGCCTTCCATAATACGAAAAGATGAAAAATCAAATCTGCAGATTCTTTTATAGTTTCTTTCTTGTCCAATTTTATGGCCGCCAAAGTAGTTTCTATTGCTTCCTCACCTAGTTTTTTTGAACATTCTTTAATGCCTTTTTGNAAAAGCATTGCTACATAAGATTCATCAGCTCCNTTATTTTTAGCTCTATCTTCTATGGTTTCCCATAAAATATGCAGGTCATTAAATATATTTTTCTTAGTCATTATTTGCTCACAATTTATTTAGTTAATATGTTTATATTATTTTCTAGTTGCNATCCCTGCTTTATGCATTGCTANTCTAGCATCTTTTATTTCATATTTTCCAAANTGAAAAATAGAAGCTGCAAGAACTGCGCTTGCTCTCCCTATTTTAACGCCCTCTACTAAATGGTTTAAGTTTCCTACTCCTCCAGAAGCTATAATAGGCACTGAAACTTTTTCTTCAATGGTTTTTAATAATTCTAGATCAAAACCTTTTCCTGTTCCATCTCTGTCCATTGAAGTAATTAGCAGCTCNCCTGCCCCTCTTTCTNCTGCTTCTTTAGCCCAATCTATNGCATTTATTCCTGTCTCTTTTCTTCCNCCATGTGTAAATACCATCCAATTATTTTCTATTTTTTTTGCATCAATAGCAACAACTATACATTGAGAACCGCATTTATATGCAGATTCAGAGATTAAGGAAGGGTTCAATATTGCACTAGTATTAATTCCTACTTTATCTGCTCCAGCTAATAGTAAGTTTCTTATGTCTTTTAAAGTTCTTACTCCTCCTCCAACAGTAAGCGGCATAAAACATTTTTCAGCTGTTTCGCTAACAATATTAAGCAATATATTTCTTTCATCTGAACTAGCTGTTATATCTAAAAAACACAATTCATCTGCTCCCTGTTCATCATATATTTTAGCTTGTTCAACNGGGTCGCCCGCATCAACTAAATCTACAAAATTAATGCCTTTTACAACTCTGCCATCTTTTACATCTAAACAGGGAATTATTCTAGTTTTTAGCATTATCTTCCAAAAGTCTATTGCATTTTCTGATGTCTAATTTCTTTTCATAAATNGCGCGGCCACTAATTACGCCTACAATTCCATGATGTTCAAATTTTTTTATATGTATAAGATCTTTCATTGAGGACACTCCTCCAGATACTATTACTGGAACATTAATATTCTTAGCAAATATTACAGTTTCTTCAATAGCAGGGCCCAATAAAACACCATCTCTATTTATATCNGTATAAATTATNGCAGCAACACCTATNTCTTCAANTTTTTTNGCCAAGTCTATTGATTTAATATTCGATTGTTCTGCCCACCCCTCAACAGCCACTTTGCCATTTCTTGAATCTAATCCAACCGCTATCTTNCCAGGATATTTTTTGCATGCTTCTACAACNATAGACGGNTTTTTTAATGCTATAGTTCCTAAAATAATTCTTTGAATACCTAGATCCATCCAATAATCTATAGTTTCTATATCTCGTATTCCTCCTCCTAATTGTATATTAATATTAACATTTGATAAAATTTCTTTAATTGGATTTCTATTTATAGGCTTGCCTTCAAAAGCGCCATTTAGATCTACAACGTGAAGCCAGCTNCANCCTTTTTCTACAAATGCTGCGGCCCTATTTTGAGGNCTAATATCAAATACAGTAGACTTTTTCATGTCTCCTTTAATTAATCTAACACACTCACCATTTTTTATATCTATAGCAGGAAAAAATATCATTTTTTTAATTTTGAATTAATAAGTTTATAATAAAAATTGCCTGAAATTAATTCATTATTTACATTATGATAGGTCGGCAAACTTCCCCATTTAATATAACCAGCTCCTTCATAAAGCATTATAGCTCTTTTTTGAGTTTTTCTAACTTCTAACAATATTTGTCCAAATCCATTTTTAGAAGCTAATNCTTCTGCTTCTTCTAATAACAGACGGGCCAAGCCATGTCCTCTTGCCCAAGGAGAAACAAAATGTGTGTCTATACTGGCAGAAAACGAAGAAGCCTCATTGCTTNTATTAGGAAATACTAATTGTATTGATGCGGCTATAGCCCCATCAAAAGTTCCCACAAATAATTTCCTTTGTGGCATTGCTAATACGCCTTTCCAATAGTTTTCTANATTTTGCCTNGGAGGCGGCTTAACCCAGCTAAAACCTATNCCTTGCAATATGGCCTCTTCAGTTGCTTTACATANCTCCTGTAACTCCCCTGCATTAAACTTTTTAAGCAAAATAACTTTTAATTTATTTTGATTTTTCATAACTGCCACTCAAGAAAATTTTTAATAAATTGTATGCCTGCATTTTGACTCTTTTCTGGATGAAACTGAACTCCAACTATATTATCTTTTTCTACTGCAGCAACCACTTCATTTCCATATTTAGTGGAAGCCAATATATTTTCTGGCGCATCAGAAACAAACTCATATGAATGTACAAAATAAAAGTCTTCTTCTTTTCTTATATTTTTAAAAAGAGGATGGCCATCTGAATAAAGAACAGAATTCCATCCCATATGAGGAATCTTAAAATATTTTGTATTTCTTTTTAGCTTTTTCACTCTTCCTTTAATCCAAGCCAACCCCTCATTCTTCCCGTGCTCTGTACTTTCGCTTGCTAATAATTGCATTCCTATACATATTCCAAGGAAAATTTTTTTTTCTTTTATAACATTTTTATTTAAACAATTTACCATATTATCTATATTTCTTAATGCTTTCATACAATCTGCAAAAGCCCCCTGTCCAGGTAAAACAATTTTATCAACTAAATTTAGTTGCGAAGCAGAACTTATCATTATTACTTCTACTTCCATATCGATAAGGCTGCCAGCCTTTTCAAAAGATTTTTGAACAGATCTTATATTACCTGAACCACAATCTATTATTCCAACAATCATAAATTTATAACCTCAGCTAACCATCTTTTCTTAAAATGCCTTTAGTTGACGGCACTATATTAGCAGCTTTTTCATCAATATTTATTGCGCTACGAATGGCTCTAGCCAATCCTTTAAAACATGATTCAATTATATGATGATTATTTACTCCGTATAAATTTTCTACATGTATATTTGCACCTATAGCTTGGGAGAAGGCTTGAAACCACTCCTTAAATAATTCCGTATCCATTTCTCCTAATTTTTTTTGTGTAAAAGCCACTTTCCAAACTAAATAAGGTCTTCCTGATAAATCTATTACCACCCTAGATAAAGTTTCATCCATTGGAATTAACGCATTTCCAAACCTATTTATTCCTAATCTATTATCTAAAGCTTTAGAAATTGCAGAGCCTAATACATAACCACTATCTTCCGTGGTATGATGGTAGTCTATATGCAAATCACCCTTTGCTTTAAGATCTATATCTATTAAGCTGTGCCTTGAAATTTGCTCTAGCATGTGATCTAAAAACCCAATACCAGTATCAATATTAGAAACTCCCTTGCCATCTAAATTGATAGAAGTTTTTATTTTAGTCTCTTTTGTATTTCTTTCTTCTTTGGCTTTTCTCATATTTAATCCTTATATAAACTTACTTAAATATATAATAATAGTTACAGTAAAGCTAAAAACTTAACGTCTTTTTTTTAACAAAACATATAAAGCGCCATCTCCTCCGTCTTTATTTTGGGCCCAACTAGTCATTATTATCATTTGACGCAAAGGAGAGATGTTTAACCATTTAGGAACTTCTCTTCTTAGAACTCCTTCTGCTCCATTTTTACCAATCTTCTTACCTGTAATAACTAGAACACACCTTATATTTTTTTTATGAAACTCAGTCAATTTATCTTTTAAATAACTATTGGCTTTTTCCTGTGTGAAGCCGTGTAAATCTATTTCTACTTCAGGTCTAATCTTTCCCTTTTTTAAGTTCTCTGCTTGGTTTAAAGAGATTCCTGCAGGAATCTCCTTTGGGTCTAAATATTTTTCTTCAAGCAATTTATTTATTATAATTTCTTCTTTTATAGCTGGCGCTTCAACAAATTTATTAAGTTTATTTTTTTCATTAATATTCTTTTCTATTTTAGCCGGTTTACTTTTGTTAAAAATAACTCTATTTGATTTGGAATACTTTTTATCTTTTTTTGTAATTTTATCCCATAATTCCTTATCGGAAATATTTGATGTATTGTTTTTAAAATCAGACATTAGAATTTTCTTGTACTTAAGTTTTCTAAAAAAATATTCTCTCTATTTAAATTATTTACATCTTTTTCGCCTAAAAATGCTATTGTTTCATCTAAAGAGTTTTTAATTATTTCTAAACATTTTGTTACACCTTCTTTACCACCTGCTCCTAAACCATACAAAAAGGCCCTGCCAATTAAAGCGCCTTTTGCTCCTAAACATAAAGCTTTACACAAATCTTGACCAGACATTATTCCTCCATCCATATAAACCTCACACTTATTATTAACTCTATCAACAATATTAGGAAGAGCAGAAATGCTTGAAATGGTTCCATCTAGTTGCCTGCCTCCGTGGTTTGATACAATTATTCCATCATAACCCAGTTTCACTGCCATATCTGCATCTTCTGGATCTAATATACCTTTTAACAAAATTTTTCCATTCCATTGGTTTCTTATCCAGTCTAAATCTTCCCAAGAAAAGGCGGCGTCAAATTGTTCGGCAATCCATGACCATAAAGTAGCATTATCAGTAACTCCTGAGGCGTGCCCTACAACATTAGCAAAGAAATGTCTTTTGGCTTTTAACATTCCTAAAGCCCAACCAGGTCTAGAAATAATTTGCTTTATGTGTTTTAAAGTAAATTTCGGTGGTGCTGATAAACCATTTCTAACATCGGCATGTCTCTGTCCTAAAATATTCAAATCCATGGTAATTTGAAGAACATTACAACCTGCTTCTTGTGCCCTTTGTAGCAATCGAGATATAAATTCTTTATCTTTCATAACATATAATTGAAACCAAAACGGCTTGTTAGTTTTTTCTGCCACATCTTCTATTGAACAAATGCTCATTGTAGACAATGTGAAAGGAACGCCAAATTCTTCACTAGCCTGTGCCGCCAAAATTTCACCATCTCTATGCTGCATACCACATAAACCAGTGGGGGCTAATGCTAAAGGTATAGAAACAGGCTGTCCTAGAAAGTTAGTAGAAGTAGATCTTTTTTCAACATTAACGCCTACTCTTTGACGAAATTTAATTTTATTAAAATCATCGCTATTAGAATTGTAGGTTTTTTCTTCCCAAGAACCTGAATCTGCATAATCATAAAACATTTTAGGTACTTTTCGTCGTGCCCGTAATTTTAAATCTTCAATAGTTAAAATATTTTTCATAAAATAATTACCTATATGTAAACAATATTAAAAAGATATATAAATGACTTACTAAAATTTATCTATAAATAAAAAAGGAGCATAAAACTTATGCTCCTTTATTTAGTTAAATAATTTAAAAACTTATATAATTATTGAACTACCATATAGCAGTTGGATGTCCAATAGAACCAGTAGCTCCAACGATTGGAACAGGGTTATATGAATACATAAACTCATATACACCTGCATCAACTAGTTTACCTGTATTTAAGTTTTCTTGATTAATTATACCATGACGTGTTTGTAAGTATTGATGAACACAGAAAACACAATCTGGATCAGGATTTGGTATTCCATCGCCTGGCCATGTATCAAAACCAGTAACACCGGCTTGACCGCCTGCTATCCATCTAGCTACTTCCATTCCAATTCCCGGACAACCACTATTATATTTAGCATTGTCTACAATCCAATATTGATCCCAGCCTGTATGGAATAAAATTGCATCGCCTGGCATCATTTTATAATCTGACATGCCTTGCTTTTTTAAAGCCGCTTTAACATCAGCCATAGTTATGATATCGCCAACTTCCATAACTTCAACTCCACGAACTGCTGCAATATCTAACAAAACACCTCTGGCAATAATTGGATGCAAATGCTCTGTGCCTAGCTTAGCAAGACCATATGCTCCATTCATTTCTGCAACACTAACGCCATTATACCATCTCATTTCGGTAATATCGCCATCATCGCCAACTGCAACACCAATATGGCCTAAACCATCGAACTGAGTACCGGCTTGACCAATTTCTGTTGCTAAGAATTCATCATTCCACATAATTCTGTTAGGTCCAAATCCTGCTGCTCCACCTCCAGTAGGGCCGCCTGGTATTCGTAAAACAAATTTACGCGCACCAAACATAGGCTGATCTGCAGTATAAGGATGCCCTAATTGCATTGTTTTTCCTTCTTTAACCATAGCTAAAGCTCTTTTAATTACTTCTGGTTTTTTGTACCAGTTAGTAGAACCAGCCTGATCATCCGCACCCCATAAAGGGTTAGGCCACCATTTTTCACCTAACGGTGTTTCCATGCAATCGCCGTCTACCCATGCTTTACCTCTCAGGTGTGCATATTTTTCGCAATGTCCGTCAGCGAAGGAAGCTCCCACCCAGACAAACATACCAGCAACTGCTGTTATAATTGTTATTAAAATTTTATTCATATTTTCTCCTCCTTAAGTATGAATATCTAATATTAGAACCACAACAGTACAAAAATATGAGCATATAAGCAAGAATATTAAGATGTCGGTAAATTTTACCTAATATCTTTAGGAAACAAAAACCAGGCTTTTCCATTAGAATTTAAACTTCCCGCAATAAGCTCATTATCATTTCCGCTACCCAAAAACAGGTCAAACCTAAGCGGCCCTTTAATAGCTGCTCCTGAATCGTGTGCTAAAAACAGCCCTCTATAAAGATTATTGTCTTTAGAAAAAGAGTGTATTTCTGCCCATATAGGAGTATGAAATGGAATATATTTATTATCTACAGCAACACTATGCATTGCCTCTAAATTAGATTTACTAGAGCCTAATACTAACTTATTTTTGCGTTCTTCAAAAAAGATATATCTTTCATTTAAGTGCATTAAACGATCTGCTTCATCTCTATTTTCTCTCATCCACTTCAATAGTGAATGCATAGAAACATCTTCTAGTTTCATTGTTTTATTTTTTACTAGCTCTTGCCCTATAGACGTGTATTTTTTCCCATTATTATCCGCATACCCTAGATACATAACATCTCCATCAGGAAATATTACTCTTCCAGATCCCTGTACATGAAGAAAAAACGCCATGGCTGGATCGTCTACATAAACCAATACATCCTCATGAAATTTATTAGAATTTTCTATTTCTTTTCTGGAAGGAAAAGGGACAACTTTATTATTTTTTAGAATGCCTTTTAATTTTTTATTTTTAAAATTTTTATTGAATAAATTTAAATCTATTGTAATTAAACTTTCCGGCTTCTTTAAAATAGGAGTAAAAGGTTTTTTTATATTATAATTTTCTTTTTTTGTTCCTCTTAATGTTAATTCAACATATCCCGTATATTTTGCCTCAATCCCTTCATAGAAATATGGATCAAAATAAAATTCAATTAATTCTCTGAGTTGCAGTTTGTTTTTAATAATTTTTAACTCATTACAAAAATTTTTATAATTATTAACATTAAATTGTAATAAGTTATTGTTTTTCTGATAATTACTTTTATTAATTATTGAACACGAATTTACAAAAGCATTTTTAACCTCAAATTTAAAATCGTTTTCCCAGCCTGGTAAACTTTTAAAATCCCCTTTAATTAATTTTTTATTAAAAGTTTGAGGAGAATCTTTATGGGCAAGGTTAATACTAATAAAGATTAAAAACCCTAAAAGCACCACATATAAAATATAAATTTTATTAATATTTAGCACTTTCTGAAAAATGCTCATTTAAATGCTATAAAGCTTCCAATTAGGATCCTCAGAATCTAAAGCGCGACTAAAAATCCAATTACTTGAAAATTCATCTAGTTCTTTTAAATTATCAGAAACCACAGACCCATCCGATGCTTTAATCAAAGTTCCAATTTCATAATTAAAATTTACGGTAAGATAGGCTATATTATTATCAACTTTGCAGTCCGTAATTTCGCTTCTACTAACTTTAACCTTAGTTGCTTCAATAATGTTGCCTTTTATTTCTCTATCTAATATTTCCTTTTCAAAAGACCTGAAAACATCATCTTCAAGCAAACTAAGTAAAAACTTTTTATTTCCTTCATTCTTTGCTTCTATTATCATTTCATAAGCTTTATTGGCACCTAATAAAAATTTTTTTTCGTCAAAATTTGGTTGAATATTTCGTAAATAATCTAGACCTTCACCTTTTAATGCTGACGAATCTTTTTCAGTTACAACTTCTGGTTTCTTATTCAAAGCTTCATCTTTAGTGTTTTTCATAAACTTTTCATTAGAAGGATGATTTTCAATTTTAGTATTTCTGCCTAATGTTCTATAAAGCTTAATACCTAAATACCCTGCTAGAACAGCAAATATAATTATGTCAAAGTATTGCAATGTAAATTCCAAAAAGTAAAATTATTATATGTCTTATTAAGATAGAACTTGTTTGAACCAACGTAAAGGAAGAAAATTTTATTTTAACCAAATTGCAGATTTTAATTTACTGATAAGTTTTTCATGCTCTTTGATTTCTTGATCATTTAGTTTTGCTTCCAGATTGTTTTTATTTAAATCAATATTGTTATTTTTAAAGAATTTTCTTTTCTTTTCTTTTTCTTCTTCTGCAAGCTGAAAGCTAGATTGTCTTCCTCCTGTAAGCTCTAAATAAACTTCTGCTAATAATTGCGCATCTAAAAGTGCACCATGCTTTTCTCTTTTAGTCAAATCAATATTAAATCTTTTACATAAAGCATCTAGACTCGCAGCTGCCCCAGGAATAGTTTTTCTCGCTAAAATTACCGTATCAATAGCTTTTTCCATTCTTATTATTGGCTTATTAATTATTTTTAATTCATGATTTAAAAATCCTAAATCAAACTTAGCATTATGAATAACTAATTCCGCATTTCCTAAAAACAATAATAATTCATCAGACATATCTTTAAATAAAGGCTTATCAGATAAAAAATTATTTGATAAACCATGAACAGATTGGGCCGCTTCAGGAACATCCCTCTCAGGGTTCAAGTAAGTGTGCCATTCTTTTCCCGTAGGAATATTTCCGTCGAGCTCCACACAGCCAATTTCTACGATTCTATGACCGTTTAAAGGGCTTAAACCAGTAGTTTCTGTATCTAGTGCTATTCTTCTCATGTCAAAACTTTATCTATTAATTTTTTAACTTGGTTTCGAGAAAAACGGTGTCCATTACCCGTGTTAATAATAAAATGCGCTCTTTTTCTTTTTTCAAAATCATTAATTTGATTTTTTAAAATATTATAAAATTTATTAACAGTCATATTGTTTCTTCCAAGCACTCTCTGTTTTTGTAAAAAAAATGGACAGGATGCAACTACTACATAATCACATCGTTTTTCACCTTTTGTTTCAAATAATAAAGGAATATCAAAACACGCTATTTTATATTTTTGTCTTTTAACAAATTCTAACCATTTTTTTCTTTGTAAATTTACTTCAGGATGAATTGTTTTTTCAAGAAGCTTTTTTTTATTATTGTCTTTAAAAACAATATTTCCAAGAATTTTTCTATCTATAAAAGATTTTTTATTGTTTTTAACTATTGCTTCTGGAAAATAATCATTAATAATATTAATTACGCGAGTATTATTATTTAAAATTTCATGTACACACTTATCTGCATCAAAAACAGGTATATTAAATTGTTTAAATAAATTGGCCGTAGCGCTTTTTCCCATTCCTATTGAACCAGTTAAACCTATTATTATCATATTTATTGCCTACTCTTTAAGGCATTAATAACTATCTCTTTTAAATCATTATTTACAGTAACCTCTTTATCAAACCAGGAATTAAATGCCGGCGCCGCCTGCTCCAAAAGCATTCCTAAGCCATCTACTACAAAATAATTTAATTTCTTTGCTTGCTTCAATAAATTAGTATCTAAAGGAGAATATACGATGTCATAAACTATTGATTTATTATGCATCTTGCTTAAATCTATACTTAACTCTGGATGACCTGTCATTCCCAAACTAGATGTATTTATTAAAAAAGAAGAATTATTTAAAGCAGCATTATATTTTTCATAATATTTAATGTTTGAAGNNGGAANTANTTTTNTCATGTCTTTTATTAAANTATAGGCTCTTTCTTTGTTTCTATTNACTAATCTAATTTCTGTTTTACTGGAATTTATTANNGAATAAATAATAGCTCTTGCTGCACCACCAGCNCCTATAACNACAATAGGNTTTTTACTTTCTTTCCAATGNGGGCATGTANTTTNTAAGTTATTTATAAAACCTTTTGTATCAGTATTGTCTCCAAAAAGTNTTCCATTTTTTNNTACTGTTATAGTGTTAACAGCNCCTANTGCCNTAGCNTCTAAACTAATTTCNTCTAAATNTTCNATTATTTTATTTTTATATGGAATTGTTACATTCAACCCTTTTATATTATTTAAAAAAGCGTGTTTCATAAATTGTTTNAAGTTTTCTTCTTTTAAATCAAAAATTTCATATTTACCTTTAATATTNTTTTTATTTAGCCAATAGTTATGAATTATTGGTGACAAACTATATTGTATNGATTTTCCTATAATTCCTATTTTAATACTATTTTTCAAGAGCAATTCTTTCTTTGTATTGTCTNAAGNANTCCATTGCTGCCGCAGCAGTTTCTTCTATAGATTTTCTNGTTACATCTATTATCGGCCATTTATTTTTTAAAAATAANTTTTTTGCTGNAATAACTTCTTGTTNAATTAAATCCTCTTGNATNTAATTTGTATATTTTTTTTCTCCTACTGNNTTTANTCTTGATTTTCTAATTAAAGNNAGTCTTTCTGGGCTAGTAGTTAATCCTATTACTAAAACAGTTGTTTNTAATAAATTATTAGGCAAAGATAATCCTGGCACAATAGGAATATTTGCTACTCTTATTCCCCTATTAGCTAAATACATAGAGGTAGGCGTTTTAGAAGTTCTTGAAACACCTACTAATATAATTTCTGCTTCTTCTAAATCATTTGATAATTGTCCGTCGTCGTGCGCTAAAGTATATTGCATGGCACCAATTCTATCAAAATAACCAATTGATAAACTATGTTGTCTTCCTGGCTTATCAATTGCTAAATCAAAATTAAAATAATGTTCGATAGCATTTACTACAGGATCTAAAACAGCAATTATTGGAACTGAGATTTGATTACAATTGTCTTCTAGTATCTTTCTTAATTTTTTATCTATTAATGTATAAATTACTAAACCTTTATTAATTTTAATTTCTTCTATTATTTTTAATAATTGTTTTTCTGATCGAACTAAAACCCAACTATGTTCAATAGGATTAAAGTTTTTAAAATGTGCTATAGCAGAGCGAGAAACAGTACTAACAGTTTCACCAGTTGAATCTGAAATAATATGTATATGAATATTGTTTTTACTATTAATGAAACTTTCTCCTCAATATTAAATTTTATTCATAAGTTATTAACATGTTAATAATTAAAAAAAAATAATGTTAATTAGGTTAATAAAAAATTAAAAACTAAAAATGTTATTATTAATAAATAATTAAAAAAATTATAAACCTTAATAAATTATGTATAAATAATTAATCCTTGTTATTCCTATATGTTACAACAACTAAAGTTTATTATATATATATATATTTATGTAAGGAAAAAATGTGAATAAAATTAAACAATCGTCTTTATTAGTACAGCTCTTAAATGGTAAAAAATCAAATAAAACACCTATTTGGTTAATGCGACAAGCAGGAAGATATTTACCAGAATACCAATTATTAAGAAAACAGGCAGGTTCTTTTATAAATTTATGTATGAATCCACAATTATCAAAAGAAGTTACTTTACAACCTATAAGAAGATTTAATATGGATGCAGCAATAGTTTTTTCTGATATTCTTACTATTCCAATGGCATGTAATAGAAATTTAAAATTTATAGAAAATATTGGTCCTGTTTTAAATCCTATTAAATCTAAAAATGAAATTCTAAACTTGCATATAAAAGATGATCAATATTTAATGCCTATATATGAAACTTTGAAATTAGTTAGAAAAGACCTTGCGGCAAATAAAACATTAATTGGTTTTGCAGGAGGGCCATTTACTATAGCTTTATATATGATAGAAGGAAGAGCGAGTAAGGATTATAAAAAATCAATAAATTTTTATAAAAATAATAAAGACGCGTTTTTAATTTTATTAAAAAAATTAGAAATTATGGTAACAGATCATTTAATAAATCAAATAAAAGCAGGAGCAGAGGTATTACAAATATTTGAATCACATGCAAATATTTCAAATGAATATTTTAAAGAGTTTTGTATTAAACCAGTATCAAATATTGTAAATAAAATAAGAGAATTATATCCAGAAATTCCTATTATTGGTTTTCCAAGAAATTCTAAAAATAATTATATAGATTATGGTCTAAATATAGATTTAAATTGTATATCAATTGATCAAAATATTGATCCAAAATGGGCAGTAAAAAATATTAAGTTCAAAAAGAATAGAAAATTATGTATTCAGGGAAATTTAAATCCAGAAATTTTATTAAAAACAAAAGAAGATATATTAATGCATGTAAAAAATATTATGAATAGTTTTGAAAATATTAATCATGTTTTTAATCTGGGGCATGGCGTAATTAAAACTTCTTCTATAGAAAATGTTAAATTTTTAATAGATACAGTTAAAAATTGGGAAAAATGAAAAAAAAAGTAGCAATAATTTTATTTAATTTAGGTGGGCCAGATAAATTAGCGTCCGTTAAACCGTTTCTTTTTAATCTTTTTAATGATGAAGCTATTATACAAGCCCCCAAAATAATTAGATATTTATTAGCTAAACTAATTTCTAATAAAAGAGAAAAAACAGCAAAAGAAATATATTCTCATATGGGAGGAAAATCTCCAATATTTGATTTAACTGTTTTACAAGCCAATGAATTAGAGAGGGCTCTTAATAAAGAGAAAGAAAATTATAAAGTTTTCATTTCAATGAGATATTGGAAGCCTTTTGTATCAGAGACAATTCAAAGTGTTAAAAATTGGAATCCTAATAATATTATATTGCTTCCATTATATCCACAGTATTCAACAACTACAACGGCATCATCTATAAGGTCTTGGTTTAAAGAATCAAAAAATATTTTTGAAAAAAAAGAAACTAAAATAATTTGTTGTTATCCAAAAAATAAACATTTTATAAAAGGACATGTTAATAAAATAAAAAAGAAACTAGAAGAAGTTAAAAATATTGATCCTAACTTCAGTAATTCAATTTTATTATTTAGCGCACATGGTTTACCAGAAAAAATTATTAAAAGCGGAGACCCATATCAACATCAAGTCGAGCTTACTGTACATAATATTATGGAAAAATTAAATAAAAATATTAAGCATATAGTTTGCTATCAGAGCAAGGTGGGCCCATTGAAATGGATAGAGCCTTCAACAGAAAATATAATAATTAAAAACTCTAAACTTAAAAAAAATATTATTATAATACCTGTTGCTTTTGTAAGTGAGCATTCTGAAACATTGGTTGAATTAGATATAGAATATAAAGGATTGGCTAAAAAAAATGGATGTGAAAACTATTATAGAGGGTCAGCTTTAGGAATTAATAAAAATTTTATTTTAGGGTTGGCAGGGTTGATTAAAAAAAAATCAG
>PAYS01000003.1 GCA_002715265.1 Candidatus Pelagibacterales bacterium | reverse complement strand
AACCATTTATAAAATGAGAACTATTAAAATCAGGTTGAAGATCTTTCCAGCCATTTTTTTCTAAATTTATTAAAGAACCATGATTGGATGATTTTAAAGTCCAATCAATAATCTCTCTTTCTGTCATTTCAAATCCTTTATGCTTTGCTCCTAGCCTTTTTGCTAATTCTTGCAATACATAATGATTAGATTTTGCCTCTCCTATAGGGTTTATTAATTTTGGACCAAATGTAATGTGCTGATGTCCTCCAGCTATATATATATCATCATGCTCTACAAAAGTTGTAGCAGGCAAAATAATATCTGCATACTTGGCAGTTTCAGTCATAAATTGTTCATGCACACAAACAAATAAGTCTTCTGAACGAAATCCTTTTCCAACTCCTGAACTTTCTGGAGCAACTATTAATGGATTAGTATTTTGTATGATCATTCCATAAACATTTTGACCATTTTCTAAAGCCTCTTTATCACCTGTTAATATACTTCCAATTCTAGACTGGTCTAACATTCTGATATTTGTATCTAAAACATCGAGGCCTTCTATAAGCGTTTTATCCATTTTATAAATATCTGCATTCTTATAAAATGCTCCACCTCCTTCGTACTGCCATTTACCACAAACAGTCGATAAAGAGACTACAGCATGCATTGCAGATGCTCCATTTCTTTGACGCGCAAAACCATATCCTAACCTGGTATATAACCGCTTTGTTTGTCCAAATATTTTCGCAAAATCTTCAATCATTTGTATAGAAAGTCCAGTTATTTCTGAAGCCCATTTAGGAGTAAATTTACTCACATGCTTTTCTAAACCTATAGGGTCATCGGAATATTTGGACATGTAATCTCTATCAGCATATCCATCCCTAAACATAATATGAATTAGAGAGCACGCTAATGCACCATCAGTTCCAGGTCTAACTGGATAATGAATATCCGCTACTTTAGCAGTTCTATTTAAATATGGATCTACTACTAATAATTTTGCATTTCTTTCTTTTCTAGCCTTTTGTATATGTTTCATAACATTAACTTGAGTTGATGCTGGATTACTTCCCCAAACTAATATTACATCAGCAACTGCCATTTCTCTGGGATCAGGCCCGATAAACTTTCCTACTCCTGCTTTGTAACCACTGTCTGTAATTGTGTTGCAAATAGTTGTATGTTCCCCAGAATACCTCATTACATGTCTTAGTCTATTTATGCCGTCTCTTTGTACTAATCCCATGGTACCTGCATAGTAATACGGCCAAATTGCTTCTGAACCATATTTTTGTTCTATAGATATAAAATTGTCCGCTACTCTGTCTAAAGCATCGTTCCAAGAAATCTCCTTAAAACTTTTTGTTCCCTTATTTCCACAATTAATCATAGGTTTTAATAATCTATCTGGATGATGCGTTCTTTCAGAATATCTGCTTACTTTTGCACATACTACACCTGAAGTATAAGTATTCTTTTCTGCTCCTTTTACTTTATAAATTTTTTGCTTATCATGAGTTACCTCTAACGCACAAGTACTTGGACAATCATGAGGACATGCACTTATTGAAACATTTGTATCCATTTAAATATCCATTAATATTTTTTATAATAATCTTATCACAAAAATTAATTTTAACTCAAATTATTACATGCTCTCATAATTCTGTTACAAGCATCTTGTAATACAGTATCGGAAGTTGCATAAGATATTCTAAAAAAAGGATCTAACCCGAAAGCATTCCCCGGAACAACTGCTACTCCCTCTTTTTCAAGTAAGAAAGAAGAAAAGTCCATTGAATTATTTATTACTTTGCCATCAGAAGTTTTTTTACCTATTACTCCTTCACAAGAAGGGTATACATAAAAAGCTCCATTAGGAACTAAACAACTTATTCCATTACAATCATTAAGCATACTTACAACTAAATCTCTTCTAATCTTAAATTTTTCATTCCTCTCTTCTAAAAAATCATCAGACCCTTCTAGGGCTGCGAGGGCTGCTGCTTGACTTATTGATGAAGGATTTGAGGTTGATTGTGATTGCAACTTAGCCATAGCAGATATTAAATTTTTTGGCCCTCCTGCATATCCAATTCTCCAACCAGTCATAGCGTAAGCCTTTGAAACACCATTAACAGTTAGGGTTCTATCTTTTAATTCAGGGACTACTTCTGAAATAGTATAAAAATCATTATTATCATAGGTAATTTTTTCATATATATCATCGGACATAATATTTATATGGTTATATTTTTTTAATAAATTACCTAAAACAATTAATTCATTTTTACTGTACATTGAACCAGTGGGATTAGAAGGAGAATTTATAATTATCCATTTGGTTTTACTATTAATTTTTTTTTCTATGTCTTCTGGCAAAGCTTTAAAATTATTACTTGCTTTTCCTTGAACTATTACTGATTTACCTCCAGCTAGAGCAACCATATCAGGGTATGAAACCCAGTAAGGAGCTAAAATAATAACCTCATCTCCTTCATTAATTGAAGATAGAAAAGCGTTAAACAAAACTTGTTTGCCACCAACAGATATAATTATCTCATTTAAATTATATTCAAGATTATTATCTACTTTAAACTTTTCTATNACTGCTTTTTTTAGTTCTTGAGTTCCATCTACTGCTGTATATTTAGTCTGACCATTATTTATAGCCTCAATAGCAGACTTTTTTATGTGTTCTGGAGTATCAAAGTCTGGCTCCCCTGCACCTAATCCTACTACATTTTTTCCTTGAGCTTTTAATTCAGCAGCCAATTTAGTAACTGCCATAGTAGGCGAAGGTTTTATTAAAGACATTCTTTGGGCTATAATACTATTTTTATCAGTCATATTAAATTTATCCATACATATTCATGTTTAACATATATAATTTATTAGTTATAAATATATTTATATGTCTAATATCTTATAAAAAGTAAACATAATATTTAAAGGAGATAATTTTGAGCAAACCTATGATTTCAAAAAATATTCAAAACCTTGGTACAGAAAACGCATTTGTGGTTCTAGCTAGAGCGGAAGAATTATCAAGAAAAGGAAAAAATGTTATAAATTTAGGTATAGGTCAACCAGATTTCAAAACAGCTAATCACATAGTTGAGGCAGCAATTAAAGCTCTTAAAGACGGTCATCACGGATATACACCTGGAAATGGAGTATTAGAATTAAGAGAAGCTATTACTGAAGATATATATATACGACATAAAGAAAAAATAAATCCTGATCAAGTAGTTGTTGTTCCTGGTGGTAAAGTTACTATGTGGCACTGCATTCTTATGTTTGGAGGAAAAGAAAATGAAATTTTATACCCCAATCCAGGGTTTCCCATATATGAAAGCGCAATAAATTATTCTGGAGCTAAAGCCATTCCTATTCCAATTCTTGAAGAAAATAACTTTTCTATTAATATTGAACAAATAGTTTCCCTTATAAATAATAAAACCAGTTTACTTATTCTTAACTCACCTGGAAANCCTACNGGAGGATTAATAAAAAAATCTGATTTAGATATTTTAGTNAAAAAATTAGAAGAATTTCCAAACTTATATATATTATCTGACGAAATATACTCACAAATATTATATGATGAAAATTATAACTCTATGTTAAAATATTCATCTATAAAAAATAGACTTATTATACTTGAAGGATGGTCCAAAACCTATGCAATGACAGGATGGAGAATAGGATATGGTATATGGCCATTAAAGTTAGCCGAAAAAGCTACTCGTCTAAATGTAAACTCAATCTCTTGTACTAACGCGCCAACGCAATATGCAGCTATTGCGGCCTTAAAAGGTCCTCAAGATCAAGTAAAAACTATGGTAAAAGAATTTAAAGAAAGGAAAGAACTTATAGTCAATATGACTAATAATATACCTGGGTTTTCTTGTATTACGCCAGAAGGGGCTTTTTATACTATGCCAAATATTAAAAAAACAGGCCTATCATCAAAAGAAATGGAAACCTTATTATTAGAGAAATTATATGTGGCATCTGTTGCAGGAACTAGTTTTGGAAGTTATGGAGAGGGCTATATTAGATTTTCTTATGCAAACTCAAAAGAAAATATAAAAAGGGCTTTGAATAGAATTCATGACTATGCAATAGAAAATAACTGGAATGGTTAAAATATTTATCAAAAATAAATAAAATGAAAAAAAATAAAAAATTAAAAGTTATATCAGAATATAAACCTTCTGGAGACCAACCTGAAGCTATAGCAAAACTGTGTGCAGGTTTAAGAAATAAGACCTTTAATCAGGTATTATTAGGAGTTACAGGTTCTGGAAAAACTTATACTATGGCGAAAACAATTGAAAAACTTCAAAGGCCAGCCCTAATTTTAGCACCTAATAAAACTCTAGCAGGTCAATTATTTCAGGAAATGAAAGAATTATTTCCTAATAATGCTGTCGAATATTTTGTTTCTTACTATGACTATTACCAACCTGAAGCATACGTTGCAAAAACTAACACATATATAGAAAAAGATGCCTCTATAAATGAACAAATTGACAGAATGAGACATTCTACAACAAGATCTTTATTTGAAAGAAAAGATGTTGTTATTGTTGCAAGTGTATCCTGCATATATGGCATAGGGCCAGTTGAAACTTATTCTCAAATGACTTTAAGTTTGAAAGTCGGAATAAATATAGATAGGACAGAAATATTACAAACTCTGGTTTCGCTTCATTATAAAAGAAATGATCATAATTTTGTAAGAGGTAACTTTAGAGTAAGGGGAGATATTATTGAAATATTTCCTTCACATTTAGAAGACAAGGCATGGAAAATAGATTTATTCGGCGACGAAATTGAAAAAATAATTGAGTTTGATCCTTTGACAGGGCAAAAAATCAAAAATTTATTAGAAATTAAAATATATTCTAATAGCCATTATATTGCTGAAAAACCTACTATCAATCAAGCAATTAAAGAAATTAAAAAAGATTTAACAAAAAGAGTATTAGAATTTAAGAAAAATAATAAGCTTATCGAAGCACAAAGAATAGAAGAAAGAACTAATTTTGATTTAGAAATGATAGAAATATCTGGGACTTGTTCAGGAATTGAAAATTATTCAAGATATATTACTGGAAGGCAACCAGGAAAAGCACCCCCTACTCTATTTGAGTATTTGCCAAATGATACTATTTTGTTTGTTGATGAAAGCCATGTAACTATTCCTCAACTTAATGGAATGTACAAAGGAGATTTTAGTAGAAAATCAAATTTATCTGAATTTGGTTTTAGACTTCCTAGTTGTGTAGATAATAGACCACTCAAATTCGATGAATGGAATACAATGAGACCTGAAACAATTTTTGTTTCAGCAACTCCTAGCGATTGGGAAATGCAACAAACGCATGGTGAATTTGTAGAACAAATTATTAGACCTACAGGACTAATTGATCCCATTTGTGAAGTAAGACCAGCTACTAATCAGATAGACGATTTAATACATCAAAGTAAAATAACTATAAATGAAGGAAACAGATGCTTAATTACTGTTCTTACAAAAAAAATGGCCGAGGATCTAACAGAATATATGAATGATTTGGGCCTTAAAGTACAATATATGCATTCAGATATAGAAACTTTGGAAAGAATTGAAATTATTCAAGATTTACGAAAAGGTACGTATGATATTTTAATTGGAATTAATTTATTAAGAGAAGGATTAGACATTCCAGAATGTGCTTTAGTAGCAATATGCGATGCAGATAAAGAAGGTTTTTTAAGATCAAGAAGATCACTAATACAAACTATTGGAAGAGCAGCGCGAAATATTAACGGTAAAGTTATTTTGTATGCAGATAATGAAACTGATTCCATTAAAAACGCACTAAAAGAAACAGAAAGAAGAAGAGAAAAACAAATTTTATGGAATAAGAAAAATAATATTACACCTAAGTCTATTGAAAAAGGTATATCAAATGCTATTGAGATAGATAAAAATAAAGATGAGAAAAAAATAAATATATATAAAAATGACTTTAATAAAGATAATATAAATAAATATATTACAGATTTAAAAAAAGAAATGTTTGTTGCAGCATCAGAATTAAAATTTGAAGAAGCAGCTGAATTAAGGGATAAAATATCCGAACTTGAAAAAATAGAATTAGAAATTAACAATATTTGAAAGAGTTAAATTGAAATTAAAAAATGTATTAATTACCGGTGCAGGAAAAAGAATTGGGGCGGATATAGCGATATTTTTTGCCAAAAATAATTGGAATGTTGGCTTGCATTATAATAATTCAAAAAAGGAGGTTAAAAATTTATCTTTAGAAATTGAAGAAAAATTTAATGTAAAAACGAGCATTATAAAAGCTGATCTTTCTAATTTTAAACAATTAAATCAAGTTATTCCACTTGTTGCAAAAAAATTAGGCCCCATTAATTGTTTAATTAATAACGCAGCATCTTTTGAATATGATAATATTAATAATATTTCTTTAAAAAGTTGGGATTTGCATATCAATACAAACATACGTGCTCCAGTTTTTCTATGCAAAAGTTTTGTCAATCAACTTCCAAAAAAATGTAAAGGTAATATTATAAATATTATAGACCAAAGAGTATGGAACTTAACTCCTCATTTTACTTCTTATACTTTATCAAAATCTGCTCTTTGGACATTAACACAAACATTAGCTTTAGCGCTTAGTCCAAATATTAGAGTAAATGCTATTGGTCCTGGACCAACAATAAAAAGTAAAATGCAAACAACTAAAGAATTTGAAAAACAATACAAAAGGATGCCGTTAAAAAGACAAGTTAACTTAAAAGAAATTACAGAATCTATTAACTTGTTAATTAATTCACCATCTATTACAGGCCAAATGATAGCACTCGATTCTGGCCAACATTTAGGATGGGCACAAAATAATAATAAAAAATTAAATAAAGAAGATTAAAACAAATGAAAAATTCTAAAAGATGGATATTTGTAAATAATTATCAAACTAAGTGCAAACTTGGTGTCTACCCTAAAGAACAAAATAAGGCACAACGTGTAATTATAAATGTTAAATTGGAAGTTATTCCTAAAACCCATAATGATGACATAAATAAAGTAGTATCCTATGAAAAAATTATTAAAATTATTCAACTAATAACTAAAGAAAATCATAAATACTTAGCGGAAACTGTATCTGAAGAAATAGCCATAAGATGTCTAGAATTAAAAAATGTTCTATCTGCAAATGTAATAATTAAAAAACCTGATATCATAGGTAATAATACAATAGTTGGAGTCGAGACGTACTTCAAAAAAAAATGATAGAAAGATAATATTCTAAAATAAATTGTTGAAATACTTAATTTTTTCAACAAATTTTGTCAATTTAAAATATTAATACATTTTTTTTGAATATTAAAGCAATTTTGTAATTTTATTGTAGTATAAATATAATATAAAATGGCGGTTTTCCTTACTATTTTTAACATTGATTAAAAAATAAGCAATTTAAAGAAATCGCCCTAATTTCCAGTAATTTTGAAGAAAATATATAATGCTATCCACCTAGTTATCCACAGATTCGGTGGATATGATTCTCAGCCCCAGTATACTTATGTTTTTTAGAAAAAAAATGAGCATAATTAAATTTTAATTAGTCAAATAAAATATTAGTTTTTTAATAAGTTTTATTTAAATTATAATATAATATAACTAAAAGCGGAAAAAATAGTGAATAAAATATCTAGTTTTGAATTAGGAAGTCAAAAAATAAAAAAAATTATTCCAAGTATAAGCAATAAACCTGGGGTTTACTTTATGTATAATGAAAACAAAGAAATTTTATATATAGGTAAGGCTAAAAATTTAAATAAAAGATTAATTTCATACTGTAACAAATCAAACTTATCAATTAGAATACAAAGAATGGTATCTCAAATTAATAATATAGAGTATACCACCACAGATCATGAAGCATCAGCATTACTTCTTGAAGCTAATATGATAAAAAAACATAAGCCTAAATTTAATATATTATTAAGAGACGATAAATCGTATCCTTATATTATGTTAAGAAAAGATCATTCATGGCCACAAATAACTAAAGCAAGAAAAAATAAAAATTCTAATAAAGGTGAATACTTTGGACCTTTTGCTTCTGTCAATGCAATTCATAAAACATTGAATGCCATGCAAAGAGCATTTCCATTAAGAACATGTACTGATTTTGAAATTATAAATAGAAAACGACCATGTATGCAATATCAAATAAAAAGATGTTCTGGACCTTGTGTAAATAAGATTAATACTGATGAGTATGCAAATATAGTAGCTGAAGCTAAATCTTTTTTATTAGGTAAAAATCATAAACTTCAACCCAAGTTGAAAGAAAAAATGGAAAAAGCTTCTATAAATTTAAATTTTGAAGAAGCAGCAAATTATAGAGATAGGATTAGAGCATTAAATTATATTCAAAAAGCAGAAGGTGCAGATTTCAGACACATTAGAGATGTAGATGTATTTTCTATTACATCACTACATAATAAAGATAATAATAAAAAATTTTTAACTGATAAAAATGAAAATTACGCAATTCAAATATCATTTTATAGGTCTGGAAAAAATTTTGGAAATAGAACCCACTTTCTTAAATATGAAATTAATACCGGACTTAATAAAATATTAAAAAGTTTTATACCTCAGTTCTATGATGATCAAACTCCTCCACCTATAATACTAGTAAACTATTTACCGAAAGAAAAAGAGTTGATTGAAAATGCTCTCTCTATAAAGTCTCAAAAAAAAGTTAAAATATTAAAGCCTCTCAAAGGAGAAAATAAGAGAGCTCTTGAAATATCTGAGAAAAATTTAGATATCTCTATAGCAAAAAAATTATCTTCTTACGAAAATCAAAGTAAATTAATTATAAGCTTATCTAGCAAATTATATTTAGATTTTGTTCCAAAAAGAATTGAAGTGTATGACAATTCTCATTTTAGCGGGTCAAATATGCTTGGAGTTATGATAGTAGCCTCGCAAAATGGATTTTTAAAAAATGAATATAGAAAATTTAATATGAAAAATAACGATATTACTTTTAATTCTAAAAATGACTATGGAATGTTAAATGAAGTATTTAGGAGAAGGTTTAAAAATTATCATAATGATGACACATCTCTTCCAGATTTAATAATTGTTGATGGTGGAAAAGGTCAATGCAATGTTGCATGTAAAGTTTTAAAAAGTCTAGATATTACTAATATCAAAGTTATTGGTGTAGCAAAAGGAAAAAAAAGAAACACAGGCAATGAAAAAATATATTATTCATCTATTAGAGAATTTATACCTAGAAGGTATCTAGAAAACTATAATTCTGGAGATCCAATAATACTAGGAAAAAATAATGCTGAAATGTATTTTATACAAAGACTCAGAGATGAAGCACATAGATTTGCCATAACTGCACAGCGAAAAAAACAAAAAAAATCTTTAACGACTAGTGTATTAAGTGATATTGATGGAATTGGCCCAACTAAGAAAAAATTGTTACTTTTACATTTCGGTTCTACAAAAAATATTTCTAATGCATCTATTTCAGATCTTATAGAAGTAAAAGGCATAAGTAAAATAAATGCCCAAAAAATACTTAATCACTTTAAATAAATAAAAAATTAAAATTACTATAATTTTTATTAATCTTAATTATAATCTTATATATGATACGATTAGATCAAATTCCAAACTTATTGACTATCAGTAGAATTATTGCTGCACCAATATGGATATTAGTTTTTTATTATAATTTTTATTTACTATGTATTTTAATTATAATTTACACTGCAGCTACAGATTTTTTAGACGGTTGGCTTGCTAGAAAAATTGATAATACCAGCATAATAGGAGAATCTCTAGACCCTATAGCAGATAAAATTTTTTTAGTTACAGTTTTAATTTCTTATGTTTCAGACAATAGGGCTAATTTTATTTTAGTATCTTTAATTATTATTAGAGAAATAATAGTATCAAGTTTAAGAGAAATTCTATCTAAATGTAATAAATCTTCTATATTAAAAGTTACTTATCTTGCAAAAATTAAAACTTGTTTTCAATTTTTCACAATTTTAACTATAGGGTTTATTCCATTATTTAATAGCTTAGCAATAGAATTACAATTTTATGGGAAAATACTTCTTTATATAACTACTTTTATAACTATCTTTACTGGGTATAAATATGTTATGAATAGCATTATAGAAATAAAAAAATTTTAGAGAGTATAAAATGAACATAAGATATTTTTCTTGGGTTAAAGATAAGATAGGTGTTGATAATGAGAGTATTTCTATGTCTAAAGATATTAAAACAGTAAATGATCTTATTGCACATTTAAAAACAATTAGCGATAAACATAACAATGCTTTATCGGATACATCTATTATAAGATGCGCCGTAAATATGGAAGTAGTAAATTTTGATAAACCCATAGACGAGAAAGATGAAATAGCTATTTTTCCTCCGATGACAGGGGGATAAAATTTGATAAAAGTCCAAAAAAATGATTTTAATATAGGTCATGAAATAAGTGAAATAACATCTAAAAATCAAAATATTGGTGGCATATCTACTTTTATAGGAATAGTGAGAGGAGGAAATAATAATTCCTTAAATTCTATGACTTTAGAACACTATTCTGGAATGACTGAAAAAATGCTAAATGAAATTGATAATGAGGCAAAAGAAAGATGGGACCTTATAGAAACAAAAATTATACACAGATATGGAGAATTATTTCCTGGTGATCAAATAGTTCTAGTAATAACAGCATCAGAACATAGAAAAAATGCCATTGAATCATGTCAGTTCTTAATAGACTGGTTAAAAACTAAAGCTCCATTCTGGAAACTAGAAGATAGTACTAAAGGAAAAAATTGGGTTGAAGAAAAACAAAGCGATTTAGATGCCGCCTCAAAGTGGAAATCATAGTTTTATTTTTGTCCAGTAGCCTTGTTGTATTCCTCAATCATTAATTTACAAATGGTATCTGGCTTAAACTTATATTGTCCAATTTCACTCACAGGTGTAATTTCAGCAGCAGTTCCAGTTACAAAAACTTCTTCAGCTTTTTCTAATTCTTCTAAATTTATATGCCTTTCAACTAATTTAATACCTTTATCTTTAGCTATTCTTATTACTTCCTGTCTAGTAATACCATTCAAAAAACAATCTGCAAGCGGCGTATGAATCTCATTATCTATGACCAAAAAAATATTAGCACTAGTTGTTTCTGCAATATATCCTCGATAATCTAACATTAATGCATCTTCACAACCATTTGACTCAGCCTCATGTTTTGCTAAAGTACATATCATATACAAACCAGCAGCTTTAGTTGATATTGGTGCTGTTTCTGGAGATGGTCTTCTCCACTTAGTTAATTGTAATTTTATGCCTTTTAATTTTGCTTCAGGTGAATAATAACTTGGCCATTCCCAAGCAGCCACTGCCAAATGAATTTTATTACGTTGAGCACTTATTCCCATCATCTCACTTCCACGCCATGCCACAGGCCTTATATAACCATTAGTAATATTATTAGCTTTTAAAACTATTTTTCTAATTTCACATATTTCCTCTACACTATATGGAATTTCAAAACCTAATGTGTTAGCAGAATGATGCAATCTTTGAGTATGTTCAATTTCTCTGAATATTTTTCCATCATAACATCTTTCTCCTTCAAAAACAGAAGAAGCATAATGAAGACCATGTGTCAAAACATGAATTTTTGTATCTTTCCATTCAACTAATTCTCCATCATACCAAATAAAACCCTCGTTTTGACTAAAATCTTCCATCTACAAACTCCAAAAATAAAAAAATATATATTAAAAAAAGACTATTCCTTTTTATAATTTTTAAGTCAACTAAATCGTTTAAAAATTAAGTTTTTAATAATAATGTAAAAATTTAATTTTCTCAAAATGAAAAAACATTTACAATATTAAAAACAAAAACAATATGAAGATTTTAATGGTAAATAAAAATAGAAATAACAAATTATCAGCGCATGTTTTGGTTATAGATGATGATAGAAGATTAAATAAATTACTTCAAAAGTTTCTGAATGAACATAATCATTCTGTAGATACAGCTCTAGATGCTAAATCAGCTAAAATAAAAATGAGTTGTGTAGAATATGATATAATTATATTAGATATAATGATGCCTGGTGAAACAGGCTTAGAACTTTTACCATATATCCAACAAAAATATACAACTCCTGTTTTAATGCTATCTGCTATGAAAGATACAAAACATAAAATTGAAGGTTTAGAAAAAGGTGCTGATGATTATTTGGGAAAACCTTTTGAACCGAAAGAACTATTACTAAGAATTGAAGCTATTCTTAAGAGGTTAAATTCAGAAAAAATGAATAAAAGAAGTAATAAGTTAATCAGAATGGGAAATATTTCATTTGATATAAACCTAAATATTATATGGAAAAATAATAAAAAGATATTTTTAACTTATAAAGAAGGTCTTTTATTGAAAGAGTTAATTAATAGTAAGGGTGTCTCAATAGACAGATACTCACTAAATAAAAAGCTTCAAATAGGAGATAGAGGTATAGATATAACTATAAGTAGATTAAGAAAAAAAATAGAAGATAATCCAAAGACCCCCGAATATATATTAACTGAAAGAGGGAGAGGATATATTATTAATAATGAAATTAGAGTAAATTAATGAGATTAAGAGACATAATGCCTAAATCTTTATTTGGCAGATCTTTATTTATTGTAGGGTTGCCACTTGTATTTCTTCAAGTTCTTCTTGCATACTTTTTTTTTGAAAGACATTGGGAAGATGTAGGTAGAAGACTTGTATTATCAGTAGCAGGAGAGATAGCTTTAATAACTGATGAAATTATAAGTTCTGATGGAAACCTTGAAAAAGAAAACTTAACAATAAAAAATGCCCAAAAATATTTTGGAGCTAATATAACAATTATAAAAAACAAACTTTTGTCTGCAGAAGAATTAAATCATCCAAATTTATCACGACTTGATAAAGCTCTAAATAAATCTTTAAAAGAAAGAATAGACAAACCTCATACTTTCAATACCACAAATAATAAAAATAGAGTAAATATTATGGTTCAACTTCCTAAAGACGTACTCTCAGTAAATATTTCTAAAAAAAGACTTTATAGCTCAACTACATATATATTTATTGCCGTAATGATATCATTTTCATTCATACTTTTAGTTATTGCTATATATTTTTTAAGACGTCAAATTAGTCCGCTTAAACAATTATCTACTGCAGCAGATGCTTTTGGAAAAGGTGATACTTTTTATCCTTTGAAGCCGCGAGGAGCAGATGAAGTTAGACATTTAACACATGCATTTTTAAATATGAGAGAAAGAATTAGACTACATATAGAACAAAGAACAGCAATGCTAGCCGGCGTAAGCCATGACTTGAGAACTCCGCTTACAAGAATGAAGCTGCAAATAGAAATGTTGGATCAAAAAGAAGCTAAAAATGGTTTATCTATTGATGTTGATCAAATGGAACAAATGATTGAAGAATATTTGTCATTTATTAAAGAGAAAGAAACCGATATTATAGTAAATATAGATTTGGCAAAAATGCTAGGAGATATAATATTAGATGCACAAAGAAATAATGATAAAATTATTCCAAAATTTATAGAGAGTGTTGACGCAAAAGTAAGAAAAAGTGATTTAAGGAGAGCAATTACTAATTTAACATCTAATGCTTGTAGAGAAAGCAATACTGTTGAAATTTCTTTATTAAAAAAAGATAAATATGCTGAAGTAATAGTTGATGATGATGGTCCTGGTATAAAAAAAGAAGACTACTCAAATGTATTCAAAGCTTTTTATAGAACAGATAGCTCTAGAAATTTATCTACTGGAGGAATAGGATTAGGATTAACAATTTCTAGGGACATTGCAAGAAGCCACGGTGGCGAAATAAAACTAGAAAAATCACCCTTAGGTGGATTAAGGGCTGTTCTTTCTATCCCCATATAAATTTAATTTATAAAAGTATTTTTAAATTTTTCGGCATAACTTAAGTTTTTATCAAGCTTAGACAATAAAATATCTTCATTATCCATACCATGTTTTTGCCAGTCCATGAATACTATTATCCAAATAACTACAAGTCCTTTTAATTTTAATAAACCTTTGGGACCTTTTATATTAATACCTGCATAATTGCATATTAGCTCCATTGCCTTATAAACTCGAAATATACTATTTTTAGATTCTTTAATATTTAGCTTAGATAATTTTACAAAAGCATTAGTTTCTTTTTTTCTATTTGATAAAGCATCAAATCTACATAACATCAATTCTAGAAGCCTCTCTTTTATTGAAACTTCTTTCAATTCATCTTTGGAAATATTCTTTAACATTTCTTGATTAATATCTTCTGACCAAAGATCAAGTAAATTATGCTTGGAAGTACAAACCTCTAAAATTTTTTTAGAAGGAGTTTGAAGTTTTTTTGACATATAATCTATAGTCAACTTATCCCAATTACCATTATTAATTTCTTTAATAACAAGCGAAATTAAACTTTTTTTAATATTATTAACAGACATAAATAAACCATTTTAAATTATTTATAATTCTAAATTACTTTTATTTAATAATACATCAAGGAATTATTAATTATTTAGACAAATCTATAGACTTTTTTATTGCAGATTTAATAGCGATATTGACAATTTTAGAAAACTTGTCTTTTTCTTCTAATTTTTTTAGTGCAGCTTCCGTTGTTCCTCCTGGACTTGTGACTTCTTCTCTCAATTTTTTTGGAGAATTATATGATTCATTAGCTAAAATACTTGAGCCTAATAAAGTGTTTTTAACCAATTTATCAGATATCTTAGCACTTAAACCAGACTCTATTGCGGAATCAATCATAATTTCAATAAATTTAAATACATATGCAGGTCCACTTCCTGAAATTGCAGTTACTGCATGCATGTCACTTTCTTTTTTAATCCACACTACTTCGCCCACAGCTGAAAAAAGCTTATTAACAAATGCAATATGCTTTGTTAATAATTTATTATTAGCATATAAAACTGTTATTCCCTTGCCAATGGCAGCAGGCGTATTTGGCATTGCTCTAATAATAGACTCCTGAGTTATAAATTTTTCATAAAATTTTATATTTTTACCTGCAACAATAGATACTAATAAGACTTTTCTATTTAATATTACTTTTAGATTGCCAAGAACTTCCTCTACAATCTGAGGTTTAACGGCAATTAAAATAACATTAATATTTAATTTCTTAAAACTTACATCAGAAATATTTTTAAAAAAAGTTAATTTATATTTTTTAAATTTACTCCTATTGCTAATATTTGGCTCAACAATATAAATATCGTTTTCTTTAATTATTTTTTTAGTTAAAACACCTGATAGTAGTGCGGAGCCCATTTTTCCGCATCCAATTATTAATAAAGTCACTTTGTTAACCTATATGAAAATTTTATCATGCTTCTCCTAAAGTATCTAATAGGGAAGCTTCTAATGCTTGTACTGGAGATTTTTTTCCCCATAATACAAATTGAAAAGCGGGATAATATTTATCACATTCTTCCAAACAAGAATTAAGAATATAATCTATTTCATTACGATCTATATTTATGTTACGAGATGCAATTTCAGAGTTTCTAAACATTATCATACCTTCTTCATCCCAAAGCTCTATATGACCACTAGCAAGATTTAAATTTATCTTGTTTATTAAGGGATAAACAAGACTATATTTACTAGGTGTTATTTTAATATTATAAAGCCAACTATACTGTAATATTTTTTTATCTTGGCTCCATGCCAAAGTAAGATGGTAGTCACACCAATTTCCCTTAGCTTCGGCAAATAAAGTATTATTATCTGTCCTATTATAAGGCCATTTATAATTAATTAAAGCATCTTCCAATAAGTCTATAGGGTTTTTATTTTTACTTTTAAGATCTGAATTATCAACGTACATTAAAACATCCTAAACAACTAAATGTAGTATTAAACACAATACATATTACCACATGTTGATATAATCTCAAAAGTTTTATTAAAGTGCAAAAAAATATAATAATTATAAAAAATTATTAAAAAATATTAGATAAAACAATATGTTAAGTTTTTTTTAAAACACATTTTAAAATTATTAATTATGATAAATATTAGAATCACCTAAAATTTAAAAAATTAATACATTTATTTTTTTGAAGATTTAGTTATCTTTGTAATTTTATTTTCTAATAAAGAAATTTTTTTATTTAACTTAACGTTTTCTATTCTAGTCTTTTCTATCATCTCTTTTAATAAATTAATCTCATTTTTATCAACTAAATTAAGTTTATGTATTACTTTTTCAACTTTATCTTTAATTCTTTCTTCTAATTCATCTTTAAAAGTATTTAAAATTGAGGTTGCCCCACCTAATAAATTAATGACATCTTCTTTCATAAAATCTTTTTTTGACATAACATCCTCATAAATTATTTTTTTTATTTATTATTAGTCCTATAATACCTTTAATATAAATACATTAAAAAATATATTTTAGATTAAAAATATTTGTAAGGCATTAAAAATGATAATTCTCACTGGTGGTCTAGGTTTTATAGGCTCAAATATCCTACAAGGCTTAAATGAAATTGGATATGATAATATAATAATCTGTGATTGGCATAAAAAAATTGGAGGAAAAAATGTTGCTAATCAAAAGTTTATTAAAATAATTAATCCTGATTCTTTATTTAATTTTTTAAAAAGCAATAAGAATATAGAATACATAATTCATATGGGTGCAATTTCTTCTACTACTGAAAATAATTTTAAATTAATTTATAATAATAACACTGTATTTTCCAGAAATATATGGAATTGGTGCACTTTAAATAATGTTAAATTGATTTATGCGTCCTCAGCAGCCACTTATGGAGACGGTAGTAATGGATTTAATGATTTAGCCACAAAAGCATATAAACCTTTAAATTATTACGGATGGTCTAAATATTTTTTTGATAAATATGCCACAAAACAATCTCAAAATAAAAAAAATCCACCACAGTGGGTTGGCTTAAAATTTTTTAATGTTTATGGACCTAATGAATATCATAAGGGAAAAATGCAATCTGTAGTTAAGCATTCAGTTGATCAAATTAAAGAACATGGCTACGTAAATTTATTTAAATCATACAATTCTAAATATAAGGACGGCGGTCAAATTAGAGACTTTATTTACGTAAATGATTGCATTTCAGTTATACAATGGTTTATTAAGAACCCTCAAATTAGTGGGATATTTAATTGTGGAACTGGTGAAGGAAGAACTTTTGAGGACCTAGTAAAAGCAGTATTTCAAACAATAAAAAAATCTCCTAAAATTAATTATATTGAAATGCCTGATAACATAAAAAATCAATATCAATATTACACTAAGGCTGAAAATATTAAATTAAAAAATATTGGATATAAAAAAGAATTTACCTCTTTAGAAGATGGAATAAGTGATTATTTAAAAAAATACCTATTAAAAAATAACATATATAGGTAATAAAATGTTTGATAAATTTATATATTTAACTGAGTCCGCATGTTCATTGGGATACACTGCTGGATTTTCAATTTTATCATTTGAAATAAGGTGGTATGCTTTATCTTATATATTAGGAATTTTATTAGGACAAAAATATATAAATTATATTATAAAATTGAACTTTTCAAAAAGCTTTATAACTTCTGAATTAATAGATAAATTTCTAATATGGGCAATTTTAGGAATATTAGTTGGAGGAAGAATAGGATACATTACATTCTATAATATAGAATATTATTTTAATAATCCTTTTAAAATATTTTACTTATGGGAAGGAGGAATGTCATTTCACGGTGGTGTAATAGGAATAGTAATATCAATATTTTTATTTAGCGCTAAAAACAATATTAAATTTTTATCGCTTACCGACTTAATAGCTACTGCAGCTCCTATAGGAATATTTTTAGGAAGAATCTCAAATTTTTTAAATGGTGAACTTTGGGGCCGCGCATCTGAAATGCCATGGGCAGTAAAATTCTCTAAATGTGGAGGAAATATATACAGACATCCAAGTCAATTATATGAAGCAATTTTAGAAGGTGTTATTCTATTTGTTATTTTGTATTTTTGCATAACTAAATTTAAACACCTTGAAAACCCAGGAAAAATAACTGGTTTATTCTGTATATTCTATGCTTTATTTAGAATTATTTCAGAACTATATAGAGAACCTGATTTTCAAATAGGTTTTATATTAGCAAATCTAACAATGGGCATGCTTCTATCTATTCCCTTATTAATTATTGGGCTTTATTTAATAGGACATAATAAACGAGAAAAAATTTGAAACAATATTTTATAAAAAAAATTAAATTACAAGGCCCAATTTCTATTTCCGAATATATGGCTGAAAGCAATCTTGCTCCTAAAAAAGGATATTATGATACAGGAACAAAAATTGGAAAAAAAGGAGATTTTATTACGTCTCCAGAAGTAAGCCAAGTATTTGGTGAATTGCTTGGATTATTTATGACAGATTATTGGAACCTAAATGATAGACCTAATAAATCTATATTAGTAGATTTAGGAGGAGGAAATGGAACCATGATGAATGATTGTTTAAGAGCAATAGACAAAGTAAACACTAAGTATAGTCAAAGTTTAAAACCTATATTCATTGAAACTTCTAATCAGCTAGCCATTAAACAATATAATTTAGTTCCTAATTCAACAATTTATAAAGATTTTGATAAAATTCCTAATACTTATATGGGACTAATAGCAAATGAATTTTTTGATGCTCTTCCTATTAAACAATATATTAAAGTCAATAACAATTGGCATGAAAGATTGATAGATATAGACCCAAAAAATGATCAAAAATTAAGATTTACATATAGTAAAAATCCTACAAAAAATATCGGATTACTTAAAAACATTTCATCAAAATATAAGATATTAGAATTTTGCCCAAGTGCTATAAATATTATTAAAGAAATAACAAACAAAATTATTAATTATGGAGGAATTGCCCTAATAATTGATTATGCCTTTCAAAAAGATGATTATTATGGAACACTTCAAGCTATTAAAAATCATAAATATATTAATCCTCTTTCTAAACCTGGTTTAATAGACTTGTCTGCCCGAGTAGATTTTAATATGATAAAAAAAATTTCCCTTTATAATGGTGCAACTGTACATGGCCCAATTAACCAGAATAAATTTTTAAAAAATTTAGGTATTGATGTAAGATTTCAGCAACTCATAAACGCTAACCCAGATAAAACCGAACAAATTAAATTAGAATACCATAAATTGATGTCTGATGAAGAAATGGGTAGCCTTTTTAAAGTTATTGCAATAACTAATAAAAAATCTCCATCACCTGCTGGTTTTTAAATTATGAAAACTATAAATCCTATAACTTCTAAACTTCTAATTAAAGAAAAAGTTATTCATGGTTTTTTTACAAGAAACGGTTCTTTAGATAAGAATATTAAAAATGATTTTAACTGCAGCTTAAATATTGGAGTGGATTTAAAAAAAAATTATAATAATTTAGAAAAAGTAGCTAAATTTCATAATTTAAAATTAAAAAATTTAAAAACAACAAAGCAAACTCATGGAAATAATGTTGTATTTATTAATGACGAAAAACAAGATGTTTCTAATGTTAATGCCGACGCTCTAATAACTAACTTACCAAATGTAATTTTAGGAATTAAGACAGCTGACTGCGCTCCAGTATTAGCACTAGATAATAAAAAAAATATAATTGCTGCAATACATATGGGATGGAAAAGTTCCTTTAAAGATATTTTAGGATTAACTATAAAAAAAATGACTAAACTTGGAAGTTTAAAAAATAATATATCCTTATCAATTGGTCCATGTATAGGTTATGAGTCATATGAAGTAGGTGAAGAATTTTATAAAAAATTTATTTTACAAAACAAAAATTATTCTAAATGTTTTAATTATAAATCAAATAAATATTTTTTTAATCTTCCTAGGTTTATTATTTTTAAAGCTTTAGAAATTGGTGTAGAGAAAGAATTAATTTGGACATCAAACAAGGATACCTATAAAGATAACAAGAGATTTTTTAGCTACAGAAGAAATACTAAAAACAATATACCGGACGAAGGAAGAATGATTAGTACTATTTCAATTGAAAAATCATAATGTATAAATATTTAATACCTCTATGCGTTATTTTTATTTTATCAAGTTGCTTTAAATTAAACAAACCTTTTAGTGATGAGAACAATATTAAGATAATCAAAGAAGATATTTTTATCTCAGAAATTATTGGTTTAAAGAAAAAAGAAGTAAGTAAACTAAAAAATATTATTTATAATAAATTGACGGATAAAGATATTTTATCTAGCTACAAATTTTCTAATACAAGAAGCAAAATTCTTTCTGCATCCATCATAAAATACTCTAATAGTTATAATGTAATATGGAAATTATATAATCCAAATAAAGATCAAATATTGAAATATGTTTTTAATATAGATAAACAGATAAATACTAGTTTTGATCTTTTTAAAATAGCTAACGATATAGTAAATACTATAGAAATAGAATCTAATAAAAACAAAAATTATATTTATATAAAAATTATTGATATTAATGATTTAAATAATATTCGTAAAAAAATATTTATAGAAAACCTTATTGAAATTTCTAAAAATTATAAAATAAAATATTTGTTTAATTCAAATAATCACAAATCACATTTTAATATAAATATTCAATTCAATTTTATAGAAATAAATGAATATGAAACTAAATTAGCAATAAACTGGATTCTTCTCAACGCCAACAATAATATTATAGGAAATATTGAACAAGAAAAAATTATAACAAATAATTTAATTAAAAGTTTATGGCCTCAATTATCAAAAAAAATAATTGAGATGGCTTTAAATGATATCGTTTATTTAATTAATCTTGAAAAATAAATAGATTTTATAAACAATCTATCCTAATATTGCGCTGTTTTTATAGATTAATATTATTTCTATTTAGGATATACTATGTACATCATATCAGGTAACAGCAACCCTAGTTTAGCTAAAGAAATCTCTAATGAACTCAATGAAAATATTATTGATGTGACTGTTACAAGATTTGCTGACCAAGAAGTATTTGTAGAAATTAATGAAAATATTAGAGGAAAAAATATTTTTGTAATTCAGTCTACTTCTAACCCTGCCAATGATAATCTAATGGAGTTGCTAATAACTATTGACGCATTAAAACGAGCTTCAGCCCATACTGTTACAGCTGTAATACCTTATTTTGGTTATGCGAGGCAAGATAGAAAAGTAGGTCCACGAACCCCTATATCAGCAAAACTTGTTGCGGATGTTTTGACTACTGCTGGGATAGATAGATTACTTACTATAGATTTGCATGCTGGTCAAATCCAAGGATTTTTTAATATTCCTGTTGATAATTTATATGCAGCACCAGTGATTACTAAAGATATCAAAGAAAATTATAAAGATGCAGACTTAGTAATAATATCTCCAGATGTAGGAGGAGTTGTTAGAGCTAGAAATATAGCTAAACGTATAAATGGAGACTTAGCGATAGTGGATAAAAGAAGAGATAAAGCAAATGTTTCCGAAGTTATGAATATTATTGGAAATATAGAAAATAGGGATTGCATTATTGTTGATGATATAGTAGATACCGCAGGTACTTTATGTAATGCAGCATCTGCATTGATAGATGAAGGAGCTAAAAGTGTATCAGCTTATATTACACACGGAGTATTATCCGGACCAGCAGTTGAAAGGATTACAAATTCAAAATTAAAAGAGCTGGTAATAACTGATAGTATTGCCCCATCTGATTCAATAAAAGATGCAAAAAATATACGTATTTTAAATCTTGCGCCTTTAATAGCGGAAGCAATTAAAAGAATTAGTTCTGATAGCTCAGTTTCTAGTTTGTTTGATTAGGTATTAAAAAATAATAAATATATATTAATATAGATATTTATAGGAGTTAAAAAATGATTATGACATCAAATCTTAAAGTTGAAAATAGAGAAAAAGTAGGTAAAGGAATTTCAAGAGCTTTAAGAAGAGAAGGAAAGATTCCAGGAATTATTTATGGAAATAAACAAAACCCTGTATCTATTTCTGTTAAAGAAAATGAATTAAAAGCAGAATTAAGAAAGGCAGGTTTTTTTAATAGGTTATGCGATTTAAAACTTGGAGAAGAAAATATTAGAGTTCTTCCTCAAGATATTGCTATTCATCCTGTTACTGAAAAAACAGAACATATTGATTTCTTAAGAGTAAGTGAAAATACAAAAGTTACAATCCAAATACCTGTTAAGTTTAAAAATGAAGAAAATTGTCCTGGAATAAAATTGGGTGGAATTTTAAATGTTGTAAGATATTCTGTTGAGGTCTCATGCCCAGCTTCAAAAATTCCTGAAGAGTTTATTGTAGATTTAACAGGTTTAGAGTTAGGAGATACAATACATTTTAGTTCAATAAAACTCGAAGATGATATTACTCCTACTATATCAGATAGAGATTTTACTATAGCAAGTATAGTTGCACCTGCCGCTTTAACATCTGAAGAAGAAAAAACAGATGAAGAAGATACCAGTGAGGAAGGAGATGATACTACAGAAAGTAGCCCGGAAGATGAAGGTAATGAGAAAACTGAAACACAAGACAAAAATGAATCAGAAGGTGATAATAAAAAAGAATAGCATACAGTTTTATAATATGGACCTAAATCATGATTGCTATAGTTGGACTAGGTAACCCGGAAGAAATTCACTTTAAAAACAGACATAATGTAGGTTTTATGGCTGTAGATAATATTGTAGATAATTTCAAGCTTGGTGCTTATAAAACAAAGTTTCAATGTAAAATTATAACAAGCAAAATAAATGATATACCTGTAATATTATTAAAACCACTTACCTTCATGAATCTCTCTGGTATTAGTATTAATAAAGTTGTTAAATTTTATGATTTAGATATAGAAAATATTATAATTATTCATGACGACTTGGATCTAAAATTAGGAAAGGTTAAAATAAAAATTGGGGGTGGTAACGGAGGCCATAATGGCTTAAAAAATATAGATTCACATATTGGGCCCAACTATAGAAGAATTAGAATAGGAATAGACCGTCCATATAATAAAGAACTTGTTAATAAATTTGTTTTAAGTGATTTTGATAAAAAAGAACAAAATATTATACAAAATCTATTAAATAATATTTCTAAAAATATAGAAAATATAATTAGTACGAATAATATATCCAAAATAATAAATGAATTATCTTGAAAGAAATAAAAAATAATGGGATTTAATTGCGGAATTGTTGGCCTTCCTAATGTAGGCAAATCTACTCTTTTCAATGCTTTAACTGAGAACACTAATGCTGCTGCAGAAAATTATCCTTTTTGTACCATTGAACCTAATATAGGAAGAGTTGCAATTAATGATAAAAGAATTAGTGAACTTTCTAAACTTAATAACCCTAAACAAACTACTCCTACCTTTGTAGAATTCGTTGATATTGCAGGTTTAGTCAAAGGCGCTAGTAAAGGAGAAGGATTAGGCAATCAATTTCTAGGCAACATTCGTGAAGTAGATGCAATCTGTCATGTATTAAGATGTTTTGAAAATAATGATATTACTCATGTAAATAATGAAATAAACCCTATAAGTGATGCCGAAATAATAGAAACAGAACTAATGCTTGCAGATCTTGAAAGTTTAGTAAAAAGACTTCCAGGTATAGAAAAAAAATCTAAAACTGGAGATAAAATTGCTAACAAACAATTATCAATAATAAAAATTATAATTGAAAACTTAGAAGCAGGCAAACCTGCTCGAGAAATATTATTTAATAAAGACGAAGACAATATAGTATCATCACTTAACCTTCTATCAACAAAACCAGTCCTCTATATAGCTAATGTTGATGAAGATTCTGCAATATCTGGAAACAATTTTTCAAAAAACTTAATAAATTATGGAAAAGAGAAAAGTATTCAAACAATTACATTATCTGCCAAACTAGAGTCAGAAATAGCTCTAATTAAAGATAAAAATGAAAGAAAAGAATTTTTAAATATTCTTAATTTGACTGAATCAGGTCTTGAAAAATTAGCTGTTGCTGGTTATTCCTTACTTAATTTAATTACTTTTTTTACAGCTGGGCCGAAAGAAGTAAGAGCTTGGACCATCAAGAACGGCACTAATGCTAAAGAGGCGGCTCGAAAAATTCATGAAGACTTTTATCGAGGTTTTATTGCAGCAGAAACAATTTCATATAATGAATATATTTCTTCTGGTGGAGAACAAATAGCAAAGGAAAAAGGTCTAATAAGAACTGAAGGCAAAGACTATAATGTAATAGATGGAGACATCATGTTATTTCGATTTAATATTTAATTATATAAGGAAAAAAAATGAATAATAGGATTATAATTAAATCAGCTGATGAAAAAGAACTTCCCGTATATTTATTTGAGCCTTCAATAGCAAAAAAAGGTGCAATAGTACTAATTCAAGAAATATTTGGTGTTAATGATCATATAAAAGCTGTAGGAAAAAAATTTTCAGAAAAAGGTTATTTGGTTTGGATTCCTGAAATATACCATAGAATTAAAAATAATATTGAATTAGCTTATGAGAACGAAGATATAATAGCCGGAAAAAAATATAAAGATCAAGCAGGATGGGAATTACCTACTATGGATGTAGTTAGTTGTGTTGCTAATTTAAAAGTAGATCATAATGTAGCTACAATTGGTTTCTGTTACGGTGGAAGTCTTTCTTGGAGAACAGCATGCTTAGCTTATGGATTAGATGCTGCAGTGTGTTTTTATGGTTCTCAAATTACGAACTTTTTAGATAAAGAACCTAGATGCCCTACACAAATACATCTTGGAGAAAAAGATTTAACTATTAATGAAAAATCTCAAAAACAAATAAATGAATATGCTAATAAATGTTCTGTTGATGTTGATGTACATTTATATAATAATGCAGATCACGGTTTTTTCTGTGACCAACGAGAAAGCTTTAATAAAGAAGCTATGGATTTATCTTTCAAAAGAACTTTAGAATTTTTGGAAAAAAATATATAGATTGGAGAATACTATTGAAAATTATTAAAAACTCATATTTTATAAAAATTGTATACATTACTTTCACTATTTTCTTTTATAGCTTAGCACATTCTGCAGAAGCACCAAAAGAACTTATAATTGAAGATATTGATATTGGAGAAGGAAGGATTGCTGTTCCTGGAAAAGAGGTTGCAGTTCATTATACCGGGTGGTTATTTGATATAGAATCAGAAAAAAACAGTCTATGCGAATCTAAAGGTGAGCAATTTGATTCATCTATAGATCGTGGCATGCCTTTTCAAGTAGAACTTGGACAAGGAAGAGTAATTCAAGGATGGGAAGAAGGATTAATAGGTATGAAAGAAGATGGTAAAAGATGCTTAGTTATTCCTCCTCATATGGGATATGGAAACAGAGCCGTAGGTGGAGGTCTTATTCCTGCAAACTCAACACTTATTTTTGAAATAATATTATTAGGAGTTAGATAAATGAAATCTAAGCCCTACTTAGGAATAATTGGTGGAAGTGGAATATACGAATTAAAAAATTTAAAGAATACTAAATGGGTTGATATAAAATCTCCTTACGGAAAACCTTCTGATAAAATTTTAACAGGAACAATAGAAAAAATTGACTTGGCTTTTCTTCCAAGGCATGGGAGGTCTCATAACTTACTTCCATCAGGAATAAATTATAGAGCTAATATAGATTGTTTAAAACAACTTGGAGTTACAGATATAATTTCTTTATCAGCTGTAGGTAGTTTGAAAGAAAATATTAAACCTGGACACTTTGTAATAGTAGATCAATTTATAGACAGAACTATAGCTCGCAAAAAAACTTTCTTTGATGAAGGAATAGTTGCACATGTATCTATGGCAAAACCAGTTTCTAAAAAATTATCAGAAATAATACTTAAATCAGCTTCAATCGATACTGAAATATTTTTAGGAGGAACATACTTAGCAATGGAAGGACCTCAATTTTCTAGCTATGCAGAATCGGAACTATATAGATCTTGGAATTGTGATGTAATAGGAATGACTAATATGCCTGAAGCTAAACTTGCAAGAGAAGCTGAAATTGCCTATGCAACTGTGGCCATGGTAACAGATTACGACTGCTGGCACTCTGATCATGAAAATGTAACAGTAGAAAATATTATAGAAACTTTAAATTCTAATTCTAATAAAGCTAAAAAATTAATTAGCAATATTATTCAATATATAAATAAGATTGACTGGAAATTTGATGATCCCGCCTATACCGCTTTAGATAACGCTATAATTACGCCACCTGAGGCTCGTCCAATTGAAGCATCAAATAAAATATGTAATATTGCAAGAAGACTTATCTAAATTAAACTATACCAGATTTAACTCTTTTCCATATTTTTCTATAAGACATAAATAAAATTATAGTCATAAATATAAGAAATAGTATTGTTTTAAAACCCATTTCTTTTCTATTATCTAATTCTGGTTGAGCCGTCCAAGTTAGAAACATAGTAAGATCATTAATTTCTTGTTCTAAAGATGCTTCTGTGCCATCAGCATATTCAACATCATCTCCATATAAAGGTTGAGGCATCGCTATAACATGTCCAGGATAAACTTTATTATAATAACCATTTCCAACATCGAAATTATCAGGCGCTTCTTCATAACCTGCTAAAAGCCCATAAAAATAACTTGCTCCGCCAGCTCTAGCTTTTATTATTAAGGATAAATCAGGAGGAACAGCACCATTATTCATTACTTTTGCTAAATTATCGTTTTCATAAGGTTCAACAAATTTATCATAAGGTAGTGCCGCTCTCATATTTACTTCACCTTCATCATTAGGTAAAGCCCTTACTTCAAATTGAGAGGCAAAAGCCTTTACTTGCTCCATAGAAAGACCTAAATCAGTCAAATTTCGATAAGCTACATGTTTTAGACCATGACAACCCGCACAAATCTCAGTATATACTTGCAAACCACGTCTAGCCGCAGCTTTATCAATTTTTCCTAAAACTCCATCAGAAGAAAATGATCTTATTTCATAATTTTTTTCAGAAGAGGCTCCTAATAATAAATTAGGAATAAAACTAAAAAATAATATAAAAAATATAATATTTCTAATAATTTCCATAATTAAAACTACCTCTCTTCCTTTACAATATTTGCTAATACAGATTGTGATATACTATTTGGAAGCGGTCTAGGCTTTTCAACCAAACCAACAATTGGCATAATAAATATAAAATGAACGAAATAATATATAGTTGCAATTCTTCCAATTAAAATATAGTTACCCTCAGCAGGTTTTCCCCCAACCCAAGTTAAAACTATAAGATCTATTACCAATAACCAAAAAAGCTTTTTATATATTGGTCTAAATGTAGCAGATCTAACCTTTGAAGTATCTAACCAGGGAAGTAGAAACAAAATAAATATTGCACTAATCATAGCTAATACACCACCTAATTTGTCAGGTATTGCTCTTAATATTGCGTAGAAAGGTAAAAAATACCATTCCGGAACTATGTGGGCTGGAGTTTTCAATGGGTCGGCAGGTATATAATTATCTGGATGTCCCAAATAGTCAGGAGCAAAAAATACTACAAAGAAAAATATACTTAAAACAAAACTCAAACCAAATAAATCCTTAATAGTATAATAAGGATGGAAAGGAATGGAATCTTGAGGTCCTTTTCTATCTATACCTAAAGGATTGTTGGAACCATGTGTATGCAAAGCTACAATATGCAGAATTACTACTCCCACGATCAAAAAAGGAAACAAATAATGTAATGCAAAAAACCTATTTAAAAGGGCATTATCTACTGCAAATCCACCCCATAGCCATTCAACCACAGCAGTGCCTACAACGGGTATTGCTGAAAATAAATTAGTAATCACAGTAGCACCCCAAAAACTCATCTGTCCCCAAGGTAGAACATACCCCATAAAAGCTGTAGCCATCATTAATAATAAAATGATTAAACCTAACCACCACAATACCTCTCTAGGTGATTTATAAGAACCGTAATAAAGCCCCCTAAAAATATGAATATAAACAACAATAAAGAAAAAAGATGCTCCGTTCATATGAACATACCTAATTAACCAACCATAATTTACATCACGCATAATATGTTCAATACTTGCAAAAGCTCCTTCAACACTGGGAGTATAGTGCATAGCTAATACAATTCCTGTAATAATTTGAATTAAAAGAAATATTCCAGCCAAGGATCCGAAATTCCACCAATAATTAAGATTTCTTGGAGTAGGATAATCCACTAAAGTATGTCTCAATGTACTAAATATTGGAAGTCTGTAATCTATCCAATCTATAACGCGACTACCTTTACCTCTATTACTCATTTAAATTCCTTTCTCAAACTATCCTATTTTTATAATATTTTTATCTAAAAATTCATAAGGAGGAACTTCTAAATTGGTAGGNGCAGGACCTTTTCTAATTCTTCCCGAAGTATCATAGTGTGACCCATGACATGGACAAAACCATCCTCCATATTCACCTTGCTGTCCCAAAGGAACACATCCTAAATGAGTACAAACACCAACCATTACTAAAAANTTTTCATTTATAACTCTTTCAGAATCACTTTCAGGNTCTTTTAATAAAGTGAAATCAACATCTTGAGCGCTTTTAATCTCTTCTACAGTTCTCCTTCTAATAAAAAGCGGTTTTCCCCTCCATAATACACTTATTGACTGACCTGGTTCTAAAGGTTCTAAATCAACTTCAATGCTAGCTAGAGCCAAAACATCCGCTGATGGATTCATCTGATCAATTAGAGGCCATACCGCAGCTCCTAATGCTGTTGCAACTGTAACTCCTGCTGTAACATGAATAAAATCTCTTTTTGATGAGTCATTTTTAGTTTTATTTTCCATTATGAAATTTCCCAAATCTAGATAATCAATAACTAAAAGTCATTTTTACTTAATATCATTTTGACTTTATACTTAATTAATTTAAATAGTTAAATACTATCTACCTATTTAAATATTATTGGACAAGCTTTTTTCAATATAAATATAAATTATTTAAAAAATGGATAAATAAAATGAAAAAATATAAAAAATTTGACNATATTGAAGATAATTTTAAAAACTTACGAAATAAAATATGTAATGAATTTGAAAACCTTGAAAAGTGTTTAATAGGAGGGCCAAATAAAAATTTAAAGGCAGGGAAGTTTAAAAAGACTTCTTGGAAACGGAAACCTGATAAAGGCTTTAAATCTGGTGGCGGAGGCGTAATGTCTATCATGTATGGCAGATTATTTGAAAAAGTAGGTGTAAATATTTCTACTGTATATGGTTCATTTAACAATGAAATGAAACATAATATTCCAGGAGCTAGTGATAACCCCAATTTTTACGCAACAGGCATCTCTGTTGTAGCACATATGCACTCTCCTCTGATACCCGCTGTACATTTCAATACTAGATTTATATCTACTACTAAAAATTGGTTTGGAGGAGGCACCGATCTAACNCCTATGTGTAACAAATCAAAAAATTTTTCTAATAAATTTCACTCAGCACTTAAAAANACCTGTGACCTTCACAATAAAGAATACTATCCAAAATTTAAAAAATGGTGTGATGAATATTTTTATCTTTCACATAGAAATGAACCTCGAGGAGTAGGTGGAATATTTTTTGATAATTTAAGCAATGATTTTGAAAAAGATTTTAATTTTGTTAAAGATGTTGGTAATACTTTTTTAAATACTTTCATATCTATTGTAAATTTAAGAATTAATGATTGCTGGTCAAAAAAACAAAAAGAAGCTCAATTAATAAAAAGAGGCCGATATGTTGAATTTAACTTACTTCATGACAGGGGCACTGCTTTTGGTTTAAAAACCCAAGGAAATATTGACGCTATATTTATGTCTCTACCTCCTTTAGTTTCATGGAAATAAGGTTTTATATGTCTATTTAATTTTATTTTTTAGAAAAATTAAGCAGTCATCATAAGAAGGTTTACAATCTTTACTTATCCACCAATCTCGAACATCACTTAAAATAATACCAAATTTTCGCCCTTCTTTTAAACCAATATTTTTTAAATCTTTACCTGTACATGGAAAANTTGGAGGTTTATTATTCAAAGCAAAGGAAATTTGTTCATTCAATTTAATATTAAATATATTATAGATAAGTTTTATATCATTGATAGCTTCTTCTCCAATATCAAGCCATATTTTATAAATTTCATTTTTTGATATTATTTTGATATCGATCATCCAACCCAGAAGTCTAAGCATATATTTTTGTTCATTCTTTGATATTTTTAACCTCTCTGAAATTCTTTTTACCAACAATAAATGATCTTTATTTACTGTATTAATTTCATTGATTAGAAAACAAGAAAAAAATAAAAATGGATTGTTAATATTATTTTTATTTTTTAAAATAATATTAACAATACGATNCAAAAATTTTTCATTTAAACTTAAATTATTAAAACATTCCTCAGAATAGACGTATTTATATAAATTTTCTTTAAAAAATATTTTAATAATATTTGCTAAATTCATATCTTCAAAAATCTTACTTAATTCAGCTTGAATTCTCTCACCAGACAACAATCTTATGCCTCCTGAAAGCGCAAGACATGCATCATAAGAAGCTTTATCTATATTGGAAGAAAATTTTGTTAAAAATCTATAATATCTTAATATTCTTAAATAATCTTCTTTAATTCTTTCTTCAGCATGACCTATAAATCTTATTTTTTTATCTTCTAAATCTTTATAACCTAATCCCGTAGGATCCATTATATTTCCATATTCATCCGCATATAATGCATTTATTGTAAAATCCCTTCTTAAAGCATCTTCTTTCCAATCTTCTCCAAAAACTACTTTTGAATGTCTTCCATCTGGTAAAATATCTTTCCTTAATGTAGTAATTTCATAAATTTTTTCATCTTTATAAACTGCAATTGTACCATGATCCAAACCAATAGGTTTAACATTAAGTCCTATATCTGATAGTAATTTCATAGATTTTTCAGGCAAAATTTTTGTTGCTAGATCAATATCATTTACATTCTCATTTAATAACCAGTTTCTTACTGCTCCTCCAACCACTAAAGTGTTAGAAGATCCACCTAATGCGCTAATTATTTTTAATGCAACTCCCGATGACCATGGCGTTTCAGTGTTTAAACTAACGTTCAACATGACCAGGTTCTATTCCACTTTCAGTAGTTTTTGGGGGAATATATTTGCCTCCTGGCGGTTCTCCAAATTGTACAAACCTAAAAATAACTAAAGTAAAACCAAATACAATTACAGCTATTATAATAAAAATAAACCAAGGCGCTTGTTTTAAGCTAGCATCCTGAGATTTATTTTTAGCCAATAAATACCAAACCAAGACTAAAATTATAAATACAATTACTGGCAAAAACCTAATAATAAAAACACTCATAATATATCCTCAACAATCTATTTTATATTATTTATTATATCACAAAAATTTACAATTATTCTTGCTGTAGAGCCCCATATTTTTTTTTCTTTCCAATTATACTCATAATAACTGTATTTTTTATTTTTATACATTGAAGTTATTATTTTTCTATTAGATTTTTCTAAAAAAAAACTTAATGGGACTCTAAATAAATCGGCAACTTCTTTTTCTTGTATTTTTGGAATAAAATTTCCATTTATATATCCTAATATGGGCGTAACTTTAAAATCCGTTCCTGTAATACAGTCATCCAGTCTTCCTAATATTTCTACCTGACTAGGCTCGATACCCACCTCTTCATTTGCTTCTCTAATAGCACAAGCAATCATACTATCATCCTTAATATCTAATCTTCCTCCAGGAAAACAAACTTGTCCTGGGTGAGATAAAACATCCTTTGATCTAGTTGTTAAAATTACTTCATAATTATTATTTTTAATTATTAAAGGAAACAAGACAGCCGCTAATTTATATTGTTTATTAAATTTTTTATAGGTTTTTTCATTTTTTATTACTTTAGCATCTTGCACTAATTTACTTTGCCTATTAGACAAAAGATTTTTTATACTTGAACAAAAATCATCCATTATACTAACTCAAAAATTTTTCTCTTTTATTTTCTGTATCTAAATCAAAAATACAATTATTACTTTCCAAAACATTTTTAATGCAACCGTCAATTTCTTTTTCAACAATATATTCAGCTAAATCGTAATAAACAGATCGAGAAACCTTTGCCACTATACCAGACCTAATTAAAACATACGGAACTAATCCTTGATTATAAATATTTTTTTCTACCCAAATTGGGTGATCTTTTCCTATCTCTACTAGATCCCCTACATTAGTTTCTAATGAAATAATTTGTTTATCAATTTTTTTTAACTCATAGTTAATTATATAAAATGGCGCATCTACTACATATATTTCTTCATCTTCAACTGGAGTTTTCAAATGATAAGAACCATCATTATACCTAACCAAAATTTTAGAAAAAAGCTTGACCAATGAACTACGAGTTATTTTAGAATCCTTATAATACCACTCACCTCGCTCATTAATTTTAAAAACTGGATTTTTCATAATATATATTTATATATAAATTTATATAAAAGCCATATTATTATTTAGTTTGATAAAAATATATGATAAGAAGAACACCGAATAATAAGCTAAAAATGGAAACTTAGGATTAAATATCATGCAAACAAAAAATAAAACCTCAAAAACCCAAAAAAGCAAAGAATTAAAAGATATAGAAAACCTTAATAAAAATATCTCAAATGTTAGAGAGCATGTGAAAGAAATAATATTTGGGCAAGATGAAGTAGTAGACAAAATAATTATTAGTCTGTTATCTGGAGGACATATGCTATTGGTAGGTTTGCCAGGGTTAGCCAAAACAAGATTAGTTAGGTCTCTTGGAACTATAATGGGATTAACTAGAAAAAGAATCCAATTTACTCCAGACCTTATGCCTACTGATATTTTAGGTACAGAAATTTTAGATGAATCTTCAAAAGGAAAGAGAAGTTTTAGATTTATAGAAGGGCCTGTTTTTTCTCAATTTTTGTTGGCTGATGAAATAAACAGGGCTAGTCCTAGAACTCAATCTGCCCTTTTACAAGCTATGCAGGAACAAAGAGTAACTGTGGCAGGTACAAATTATAATTTACCAAAACCGTTTCATGTTTTAGCAACTCAAAACCCTATTGAACAAGAAGGAACATACACACTTCCTGAAGCACAACTTGATAGATTTTTGATGCAAATCAATATTACCTATCCAGATAAAGATGCCGAAAAGCAAATGTTAATTGCTACTACTGGAATTAAAGATAATGAACCAAAGAAAATAATTAGTTCTAATAATTTAATTCAAGCTCAAAATTTGATTAGATCAATTCCAGTAGGAGAAAAAGTAATAGAAGCAATTTTAAACATTGTAAGGAATGCAAGACCTGATACCTCAAGTTTAAAAATTATAAAAAATAGTTTAGCCTGGGGTCCAGGACCCAGAGCCAGTCAAGCACTAATGACTGCCTCTAGAGCTAGAGCAGTACTTAATGGAAGATTATCCCCTTCTGTTGATGATGTTATAAATTTAGCTGAACCAATTTTGAAGCATAGAATGAATCTTAATTATAGTGCTAAAGCTGATGGAATAACTCTAAACAACTTAATCAAAGAATTAATTAAAACTATAAAATAGAAAGTTATAGTTATAATGAGATTACAAGCCGAAAAATTAGTGACAATAGCTCCTGATTTAAAAATCAGAGCAAATAAATTAGCTAATACGGTATGGGAAGGTATTCACAATAGAAATAAAGCTGGTATAGGAGATAATTTTTGGCAATTCAAAAAATATGAATATGGCGACCCAGTTCATTTAATTGATTGGAAAAAATCGGCTAAATCTTCAAGTTTTTTTATACAGGAGCAAGAGCTATCTACTGTACAAAATATCAATATATGGAGAGATTCATCTAGTTCGATGAATTATTCTTCAAGGAAAAATTTAGATAAAAAAATATATATTGCGAACCTAATAACACTAGTTTTATCTATGATATTTATAAAACAATCAGAAAAAGTTAAAATAAATGGCTCCAATATTAATTACTCTAATAGCGAAGAAGCCATAAATCTAATAAGTGATCAATTAAGTAATATAAAAACTAATAATAATAATTTTAAACCTAATATTGAAGAAATTGATAATGGCTCAAATTGCATTTTAATTGGAGACTTTTTATACAGTACAGAGAATATAGAGAAAATTATTAAAAATTTATCAAGTAGAAAAATTAATGGAATGTTAATACATATAATTGATCCTGCTGAACAAAAATTTCCTTTTAAAGGCAGAGTAAATTTTAAAGGTTTAGAAGGAGAAAACCCTCATTTAATTGGAAATGCTGAAAGTGTGCAAAAAGAGTATTTAAAAAAATTTAAAAAACATTTAGATACAATAAAAATAATTACAGAGTCTTATAAATGGAATTATTTTATGCATATAACAGATCAAGAACTAGTAGAACTGGTAATAAAAATTTATACCAGTTTTATAAATAGCAATACAAAAGATATAGAAATATAAGATGAATTTGATTTCTCAATTAACCTTTGCAAATCCTTTAGCCCTCTGGGCTTTATTATCAGTTCCGGCAGTATGGATTTTATTAAAAATATTTCCTCCTGCTCCTAAAAATATTATTTTTCCACCTCTGAACTTTCTCATAGGTTTGAATAACGAACAAGAAACAGCTAGTAAAACACCATTATGGTTACTGCTTTTTAGAATTTTATTTGTAGTATTATTAATTCTTGCATTTTCCAAACCATCTTATCTTGCAAAACCAATTTTTAATAATTCAGGACCTATAATTTTACTTATAGATAATGGCTGGTCTGCTTCTAAAAACTGGGAAAATAGAAAAGAAAAAATCCTTGAATATATTTCTTATGCAGAGCAGAAAAAAAAGTTAATTATTTTATCTCTTACAGCTCCAATAAACCTCGGCATAGAAAATAATATGGAATCATTAGAAGCTTCTAAAGCAAGGTCAATAATAGAAACTTTGGTTCCTCAACCTTGGCCTTCAGATTATACGGAAATCAATAAAAGTCTAAACTCATTAGATAACTCTTTAAAATATAATATAATTTGGTTTTGGGATGGCTTAAGCCATAATAGCCAAGAATCTACTCAAACTCTTNTAAATTCACTTGAAAAAATAGGTTCTCTTACAATTTTAGATTACTTTAATAAAACACCTACTAAATTNATTAANGATGTAGTAAATTTATCTAGCAATGAACTTAAAGTTGAATTAATACGAAATATTGGAACCATTGAAGAAAAAGTTTTTGTCAGAGCTAATGGACAAAATGGAAAGTTAATAGCTCGAGATGAAACAATTTTTCCAAAACAAAAAAGAGACTCAAGTATTATTTTTAAAATTCCGAATGATATAAAGAATAATCTTACCTCTATATCAATAGAAAATGAAATTTCAGCCGGAGCAGTATTTTTATTTGATAATAAATGGAAAAAAAGAAATGTAGGAATTGTGGGCGATAAATCAGCTTTCAGGACACAGCCGCTTTTATCTCCTGCTTATTATCTAGATAGAGCTATCAAACCTTACAGTGAAATAACTATAGATGAACTATCTATTCTNCTAGATAAAAACCTTTCGGTAATTGTAATGCCAGGAATTGGCACAATAAGACAGGACCTTAATGAAAAATTAAAGAATTGGATGAGAAATGGAGGTATGCTAATAAGGTTTGCAGGACCAAATTTAGAAGGTTCAAATACAGACTTACTTCCTGTAAAACTTAGATCCTTAGACTCTAGAACTTTTGGTGGATCACTAAGCTGGGAAACGCCAGCAAATATAAAAACATTTCCATCGTCCTCTCCATTTATTTGGTATAGCTATTCAAGAGGACATATTAATTAGAAGACAGGTGATAGCTCAGCCTTCAGCAGAACTTTTAAACAATACTTGGGCTACATTAGAAGATGGAACTCCTCTAATAACAGCTAACATGATGGATAAAGGATTAAATATTTTTTTTCATATTACTGCTAACCCCGATTGGTCTAATATGCCTTTAACAGGAACATTTGTGGAAGTATTGGAACGCATAATAAGTTTGTCTGAAGGAACTGAAAGTGAAAATCAAAACATTCCTCTAAAGCCTTATAAATTATTAGATGGATTTGGTAGAATTATTGACCCTCCTAATAATGCTCTTCCATTAAACTTTGAACTTAAAAAAGAATTAATAAAATCAAGGGCCCCTGGATACTATGGAAATGAATTATTTAGGAGAGTTTGGAACCTCTCAGACCATGTTAATACCTTTGAACCTAAAACAGCAACATTTCAAGAAGAAACAAAAATAGAAAAATACATGACCGGAAACTTATTTCAATTACAACCAATATTATTATTACTTTTAATAATATTAATTATTNTAGATTCTATTATTAGCCTAAAAATTAAAGGCATAATGAATTTAAACTCGATAAAAAATATTTTTAAAATAAGTATTATATTTATAATTTTTGCAAATATTTATAATACTAAAGAGCTTTATGCAGAATCTAAATTTTCTGCGCTAGAAACTCAGTTAGCATATGTTTTAACAGACAATAATGATTTAAATGAAATATCATATTTAGGATTATTAGAACTTACTAAAGTATTAAGANACAGAACCTCTATAGAAGCTAGTGAACCTAAAGGTATTGATATAGCTAATGATCTAATTGCTTTTCATCCAATTTTATACTGGCCAATAACCTCTCAAGAAATANAATTAAGTGAAACTTCAATAAATAGAATACAAAACTATATGAAAAATGGAGGATTAATCATTTTTGATACTAGAGATGCAATTCCATCTAATATAATTGCTAATAATCAAAGCATTGAACAAAATATATTAAAATCTATTCTCAAGTCTCTAGATTTGCCAATTCTTATTAAAGTTCCTAATGACCATGTTATTAAAAGGTCATTTTATCTTTTAAATGATCTTCCTGGTCGTTATGTGGGAGAGAGTGTTTGGGTTGAAGCTACTGCCAGAAANTCTAGAGATGGAGTTTCATCAGTGGTTATAGGAGGAAACGATTGGGCATCTTCATGGGCAAAAGATAAAAACAATCAACCTCTTTTTTCNGTTGTACCAGGTGGAGAAAAACAAAGAGAATTTGCTTACAGATTTGGAGTTAACTTAGTCATGTATGCTATGACAGGAAATTATAAGGCTGATCAAGTGCACATNAAATCTATTCTTTTAAGACTAAATAAAATAGAAGAAAATAATGAAGGTAATTAATGAGTAATATTATATTCTATCCATACATACCAATTACATTTTTATATATAGTAATATTTGTAAGTCTATTTATTACATTTATAAATTATAAATTAAAATCAAACAGCGCCTTTTTAAAATTTTTATTCATGCTAATTATAATTCTATCTTTAGCTAATCCTGTAATAATGTCTGAAAATAGAGAAAGTTTACCAGACACAGTAGCAGTGATTTTAGATTTAAGTCCTAGTCAAAATATCAACGATCGTAAAAAGAATGCCCTTGAGGTATACGAAAACCTAAAAAACCAATTAGGAAAAATTAACAACTTAGAAGTCAGATATAAAACAATTAATGGTGAAAAAGGAACTAATATATTTAATCCACTATCTGCCTTAATTGGGGACATTCCAGATAATAGACTTGCAGGTGCAATAATAATAACTGATGGACAAATACAAGACGTTCCAGAAATAAATGCTTTAAATTTCCCAGCACCTATAAATTTTCTTATTACAGGAAATAAGAATGAATATGACAGAAGGTTAATAATTGAAGAATCACCTAGATTTGGAATAGTGGGTGAAGAAGTTACTATTAAATTAAGAGTAGAGGATATAAATGCTGATGTTCCAAATGCTTTAGTAACTATAAATATGAATGATAAAGATAAACAAAGCAGATCAATACCTATAGGAGAATCAGTAAATATTACCTTGCCTTTAGAAAGAGCAGGAATTACGTCGCTTAATATTGAAGTGGAAGAAGGTAAAAACGAATTAACACTTAAAAATAACCAAATTGTAATATCTATTAATGCTATTAGAGAAAGACTTAAAGTAATGTTAGTTTCTGGGGAACCTAACATGGGGCTCAGAAATTGGAGAAACTTGTTAAACTCTGACCCATCAGTTGATTTAATTCATTTCACCATTTTGCGTCCTCCAAATAAACAAGATTTAACACCTGTAGGTGAATTATCACTAATTCCATTTCCTAGTAGAGAACTATTTCAGTTAAATTTAAATAGCTTTGACTTAATCATTTTTGATCAATATCATTTAAGAGGAATACTTCCTCAATACTATTTAAAAAATATTGTAGAATACGTTGTAAATGGTGGTGCTTTACTTGATACCGCAGGGCCGGCCTATGCAGGACCATATAGTTTGTCTCTATCGCCTCTTCAGAGTATATTACCTACTGAACCTACTGGAGAAATAGTGGTAAAAGAATTTGTACCTAAAATTACTAACTATGGTTTAAGACATCCAGTTACTGCAAATTTACAAGAAATAAATGGAGATAAAATAGAAAATAATTGGGGCTCTTGGTTTAGAATGGTTGAAGGTTTAGCAGTAGATGGAGATGTTCTCTTAGAGGGACCTGAAAATAGGCCATTATTAGTTTTAAATAGAATAGGTCAAGGAAGAGTAGCACAAATACTTTCTGACCAATCTTGGGTATGGACTAGGTCAGACTCCAACAAAGGACCTCAAGCTGATTTATTAAGAAGGTTAGTACATTGGCTAATGAAAGAACCTGACTTAGAAGAAAATGAATTATCGGCTAAATTTGAGAATAACACATTAATAATAAGAAAAAATAGTTTAATTCCTGATTTAAATTCTGTAAAAATAATATCTCCAAGTAATGAAACTGATCTAATTGACCTAGAAGATATTGGAAGTGGGCAACAAATAGCAAAAATACCAGAACCAGAACCTGGAATATGGAAATTAAGTTCAGGTAATTCTAATATAAGTGTGATTATAGGAAACTATAATTCTGCTGAATTTAATGATGTAAGAGCAACAGATAAAAGTATCGCACTATTAGCTGAGTCTACACTAGGATCAATAAAATGGATAAACACTGAGAGAAATACTTCTTTAAAAATCAATCATATAGAAAAAAATAAAATTACAAATAATAATAAAAACATAAAACTATATAAAAATGAACAATTTTTTGTTCAAAGTATGGACCAAATTCCATTAGCTCCATGGTACCTTGCATTAATATTATCTATAGTATTACTATTTCTTAGTTGGTATAGAGAATCTAGATAAATAGAAATGAATAATGATTAATAAAGTATATCCAAATCTAAAAATTGAAAAAAGTTTTTTAGATAAAGAAATCATATGTGGTATTGATGAAGTAGGTAGAGGCTGTTTAGCGGGACCAGTTATAGCAGCTGCTGTAATTTTAGATTACAAAAACATACCCAAAGGAATAAATGACTCTAAAAAGCTATCTAAAAAAATGAGAGAAATTATTTCTAATGAAATTAAAAAAACTTCTATTGAAGTTGCTATTGGAGAAGCATCCGTATATGAAATAGACAAGTTAAATATTCTTAATGCAAGTATTCTAGCAATGAAAAGAGCTTATTATAACTTACCAAAAAAACCTAATGTTGCTCTCATAGATGGAAATTTTTCTCCTGATATTAATTGTAAAGTTTTAAATATAATTAAAGGTGATACAAAAAGTTTATCAATTGCAGCCGCCTCAATTATTGCTAAGGTACATAAAGATAAAATATTTCAATTATTACATAAAAATTTTCCAAAATATAATTTTAAAAATAATTCGGGATATGGTACTAAAGAACACTATACTGCGATAAGTGAATTTGGAATATGTCAACATCATAGAAAATCTTTTAAGTTATATAAATAGTAAAAAGAGAGTTAATATTAATATGAATGAAGTCTATTTAAATAAAGATTGTATCACAGCTATGAACAGTTTAACCGATAATAGTGTAGACATGATATTTGCTGATCCACCATATAACTTACAACTAAGCAAATCTTTAAACAGACCAGATCATTCAGATGTAAATGGAGTAAATCATGCCTGGGATAAGTTTAGTAGCTTTAAAGAATATGACAAATTTACTGAAAGCTGGCTAAAAGAAGCAAAAAGAATATTAAAGCCTAACGGGACAATTTGGGTAATTGGATCATATCATAATATATATAGAGTTGGCTCTGTGATACAAAACTTAGGCTTTTGGATTTTAAATGATATTATTTGGAATAAGTCAAACCCAATGCCTAATTTTAAAGGAAATAGATTCACTAATGCTCATGAAACTATAATATGGGCAAGTCATAATAAACAATCTAAATATACTTTTAATTATCAAGCAATGAAAACTATGAATGATGATAAGCAAATGAGATCTGACTGGTTTTTACCAATATGTTCTGGAAAAGAAAGAATTAAAGTTTCCGGCAAAACATTGCATCCTACACAAAAGCCTGAATCATTATTATTTAGAATAATTTTATCTAGTACTAATATTGGCGATGTTATTTTAGATCCTTTTTTTGGAACTGGTTCCACAGGAGCCGTAGCAAAAAAACTAAAGAGAAAGTTTATTGGAATAGAAAAAGATTTAAATTATATGAAATTTGCAAAACAAAGAATACAAAAAATAAAGTCTTATTCAAAAGCTGAATTAGAAACTATTAAAAATAATAAAACTGAAATAAAAATTCCTTTTTGTACATTAATAGACCGAGGAATGCTAAAAATAGGGACAAAATTACACGATATAAATAAAAAATATAATGCAATTGTAAGAGCTGATGGAAGTATTAAAACCACAGACGCTCTAGAAGGTTCTATACATAAAGTAGGGGCTCAAGTACAAGGAAATCCTGCTTGTAATGGTTGGCAATTTTGGCACTATGAAAAACAAGGTAAATTAGTCTCTATAAATTCCTTAAGAAAAAAAATTAGAGACCAATTAAATACATCTTCTAATGAATAAATTTATCTAAAACTTTTTTCATTAAACTTGGCAATTGAGAACGAGCCTCCTCTTTTTTAAACCATTTCCCTTTCATTTCATTTAATACTAAATCTTTTTTATAGCAAATAAATAACTCAAGTTTAAAATGGCTAAATACATGCACCACCTTATCTTTTTTATATGACAATCCATCAAAATTTAAGACTTTTTCTTTTGATAGTGACTTTTTGTTAATCACCCAATTAGAAGTTGGGAAGCTCAGCATACCTCCATATAATCCTTCTTCAGGTCTTCTAATAAAAAAATATTTTTGGTCTTTAGTTCTTTCAATAATCAAACAAAGACCATATTTTATAGGTTTTTTTACATAATTTATTTTCTTGCTTGAAAGCATACTCTTATTCTTTAAAAAAGTTTCGCAATTTTTATTTAATGGACATAATTCACATTTAGGAGAGCTAGATTTGCAAATTTGCGATCCTAAATCCATTAATGCCTCAATGAAATCTCCGGGTTTAGATCTAGATATACTGCTATCTAAGTATTCAGTTAAATCTTTTTTATTAGCCTCATGCTTATTACTCAAACGTTGAACAACTCTTTTGATATTTACATCGACAGGAAAAGCTACTTTATTGAATGCAATTGATAGAATGGCGCCCGCAGTATAATCCCCAATTCCTGGTAGTTCTAATAAGCTAACTATATTTTTAGGAAATACACCATTATATCTTTTAACAATTATTTTTGCTGTTTTATGAAGGTTTCTTGCTCTTGCATAGTATCCTAATCCTGCCCAATATTTTAAAACTTCAGAAATAGAAGAACTAGCTAGTATATGTATATTAGGAAACCTTTGAATAAATTTATTGAAATATGGTATTACCGTATTCACAGTGGTTTGTTGCAACATAATTTCACTGATCCATACATAATATGAGTCAATTAAATCTTCTTTAGATTTTTTTCTCCAAGGAAGTTCTCTTTTATTTTTGTAGTACCATTTTAGTAACTTTTTATTTATATTCAATTGAAAGTTCTCTCAGATTTTATATTCTATATATTAATAATATAAAAAAGGATTAATCAAAATTAATAATGGCATTAAAAAATATAACCTCCAAAATATTAGTTTTATATCAAAAAATATTACAAAAAATATTTTTCGTAAAAGAGGATTTAATCAGACAAAGATTATATCTGAATGGGAACAAATTGTAGGTAAAGAAGTTGCTAATCTAACTACCCCTGAATCTATTTCAGTTAAAAAAACGCTTACAGTTAGAGTTGAAAGTTCATTTTCTTTAGAATTTCAGTACATTATTCCCACGATACTAGAACGAATAGAATATTTAATAGGTTATAAAGCAATTAAAAAAATAAATATTAAACAAAGTTATAGAAAAGTAAAAAAACAAAAAAAATATAAGATACAAAATTCTATATCGAATAAAGAAAAACAAGAACTAAAGTCTTTAATTGATAATATTAATGACGAGAAAGTTAAGAAAAATATTCAAAAATTTGCAAATTCCTTTTTTACTAATTTAAAATAATCTATATATCTATATATATAGTTATGGGAGAAAAATATGCAGTATATAAAAACATTTTTAATATTTATTTTTTTGATAATCTCTAAGATTGTTATAGCTCAAGATGAAGAAGAACTATTATCAGCAAGAGTTTTAGGAATTGAAAATGCTCCTATAATAATAGAAGAGTATGCATCTATGTCATGTGGACATTGTGCAAGTTTTCATATTCAAACACTTCCTGAAATAAAGAAAAAATATATAGACACAGGAAGAGCTAAATTACTATTTAGAGACTTTCCACTAGATAGAACAGCTATGTTAGGCTCTATGGTTACACAATGCATGAATGAAAAACAATTTTTTCCTGTATTAAATAGATTATTTCAAAAACAACCTGAATGGACTCAGTCAGAAGATATACTAGAATCTATTTTTAAAACTTTACAACCATTAGGAATAGAAAAACCTATGTTACTATCTTGCTTAGAAGACAATGAAACTAATAAAAATAGATGGAAACTACTTTTGGCTGGAAGAGATTATGCGGCCAAGCAAAAAGGCGTAGATGCCACACCAACATTTTTTGTAAATGGCAAAAAAGTTGAAGGCAGATTTGATATTAAAAAATTAAATAGTCTTATAGAATAATTAGTTGTTTTGTATAAAGAATATCTTGTTAATTATAAAAATTTAAATACAATATATAGTATATTCCTTATTGATGGTTACTAAATGATATTTACTAAGCTAAAATTAATTGGTTTTAAATCTTTTGTAGATGATACAAATTTAGATATAAAATCAGGTCTAACTGGTTTAGTTGGCCCCAATGGATGTGGTAAATCAAATATAGTAGAAGCAGTTAAATGGAATATGGGAGAAGCAGGCCCATCAAAATTAAGAGCTGGCGAAATGGATGATGTTATCTTCAACGGCACAAAAGGAAGACCTTCAAGAAATTCTGCAGAGGTAATAATTAATATGGAGTTGGATAAAGATGACTCTAATAGAAAATATGCAACTCAGGATGAAATACAAATATCTAGAAAAATTAATAAAAGTGAAGGATCTAGATACACCATTAACGCTAAAGAAGTAAGACAAAGAGATGTACAAATTTTTTTTGCAGACTATGCTATTGGCTCAAGATCAAATGCTATAGTAGATCAAGGTCAAATTGGAAAAATAATTAACTCTAAACCCCAGGAAAGAAGACAAATAATAGAAGAAGCATCTGGAATTACAGGAATTCACGCAAGAAAACACGAAACAGAACTTAAATTAAATGCAGCAGAAAATAATCTAAATAAATTAGAAGAGATAATATCTAATGATAGACTCAGATTAAAAGATTTAATTAAACAATCTAATCAAGCTAAAAAATATAAAGTACTTTCTGAAAAAATTAGAAATATTGAAAATTATATTCTTTACCATCAATGGAATGAAGCAGCATCTAATATAAAAAATATTGAAATGTTACTTGATAAATATAGTGATGAAGCAGATATTGTAACAGCAAAAATATCTAACATATCTGTAAAAATTAAAAATTTAGAATCAAATGTTAATTCTCTTAAAGATGAACATCAAACAAATATTTCACTTTTAAATAAATCTCAACTTGAATACGATTTAATAGAAAAAGACAAAGAGTCATCTTATTTAAACATTAAAAATATTAACGAAGATATAGAGTATCTACAAAACGAACAAAAAAAAGAATATGAATTACAAAATAAATTACTTAAGCAACTAAAAGAAATTGAAGATGAAATAAAAATTAATAAAGACAAATCTAATTTAGATAATAAAATTAATTATGATAAAGAAATAAAAAATATAAATACAATTCAAAAAAAGATTAAAGAAAATGAAGCAAAATTAGTTAAAAATGTGGATGATAATAACAAAATTATTAGAGAAAATAAAGATATTTTAAATAAAAAAAATATAATTTTAGCTGAATTAAGTAAAGAAATAGAAAAACATAAAGCCTCAAGTATAATTTTAACAAAATTATTTGAAAGCAAAGATAAAAATACCATTATAAACAAAATATCTTTTTCTAATGGGTATGAAAAAGCTATAGGAGCAGCTTTAGGATATGGACTGAAAGCTTCTCTTTCGAAATCAAATATAGAATGGAGACAAATAAAACAAAGTAACTTACCTTCATTACCAACAAATATTCAAAATCTAGAAAATACAATACAAGGTGTTTCTGAAATAGCCAATTTACTTAAGTCTACAGGACTGGTTAAGAACAAATTAGAAGGAGAAAAATTACAAAATCTACTCCAACCAGGACAACAACTTGTAAGCAAAGAAGGAGATCTTTGGCGCTGGGATGGCTACAAACATTCAGCAGAAGCTGAAACTCCAGTTCATCAAATGCTACAAAATAAAAAGAATATGGAAAAAATTAATTTATTGCTTAAAGATTTAAATAAAGAATTTGATAAAGTAAATAAAGAAAAAAAGGATATAGAAAACCTTATTAGAAATCTTGACAACCAAAATGAAAACTTTCTGAGCAAAATAAATGATCTAAGAACAGAACATGATAAATATCAAGTATCTTATTCGCAGACAGTTGAAAAAAATTCAGAAAACAAATCTCAATTAACCATTCTAATAAGTTCTCAAAAAGAATATGAAAGAATTAAATCACAATTGAAAATTATAGATGAAAGAATAATTAAAATAAATGACACAATTAAAACACAAAATGAAAAATTATTAATAGACAAAAAAAAACCAAATGATTTAAAATTAAAGCAAATACAGATAACAAAAGAAATTGCGTCTCATAAAAAGTTAATACAGAATTTAACAGATACCATTTCAATAAAAGAAAATGAATATTCCGTTATTCAAAATCAATATAAAACAATTAATAACCAATTAATGCAAGCTAGAGAAAATAAAGCAAGGCAAGAAGGCATTTATCAAGAAACAAAAGAAAAATTAAATTCTCATGAAAAAATAATATTTGATAAATTAAATATTAAACCAGATAATTTTGATACTATTATTGAACAACCTTTTGATACCCTTCCAGATTTAGAAGATTGCAATTTAACTATTGAAAAATACAACCTTCAAAGAGAAAGGATTGGTCCTGTAAACTTAATTGCGGAAAAAGACTCTGAAGAATTATTATCAAAAATATCTGATATTGATAAAGAAAAAGAAGATTTAATTAACGCTATTCAAAAATTAAGAGATAGCATATCAAATATTAACAAAGAAGCTAGAAGCAGGTTAATAAATGCATTTAATGAAGTAAATAAACATTTTAAAATTTTATTTACAGACCTATTTGGAGGTGGAGAAGCTCATTTAACCTTAGAAGGGTCCGATGATCCACTTGAAGCCGGTTTAGAGTTATTTGCTTCTCCTCCAGGAAAAAAATTACAAAATATGAGTCTTTTATCAGGTGGGGAGCAAGCTCTAACATCGATGGCTTTAATATTTTCTATTTTCTTAACCAAACCATCACCAATTTGTATTTTAGATGAAGTGGATGCACCTTTAGACGAATCGAATGTAGATAGATTCCTTGATTTGATCAGAGCAATAGCAGATAAAACTCAAACTAGGTTTATAGTTGTAACCCATAACCGTCTTTCTATGTCTAAGATGGATAGGCTATATGGTGTTACAATGCAGGAACCAGGCGTATCTCAGTTAGTTTCAGTTTCACTACAAGAAGCAGTAAAATTTAATGAATAATAAATCATTTTTATTATATTATGCTGTCTTGACAGTACCGTTTCTATACATTATCTTCTGATCGAAACACATATAGAGGTTCAGTATTTTGGCCAAAAAATGAGCAAAAAAGATGATTTAAATACGTCACTAAATAAATTATCGAGAAAATTAGATGATATAAAAACTAAGGAGACATTAAAGGAAAATTATTCTAAAAATACATATTATGGTCTTTCGCATGCATTTAAAATCGTATCGGAAATGTTTGCTAATGTTTTTGTAGGGGGCTGTATTGGATGGACTTTAGATTATTTTTTTGAAACAAAACCAATTTTTTTAATTATTTTTTTGATTATAGGTATGATATCGGGTATTTACACTTCATATAAATCATCAAAGAAATGGCAGAAATAAATTATATTAAATTAAACAATACATAAGGAACATAATTGACTTATTTTAAAAATATTTTATTACTTTGCACAATTTTTATTGGAAATACAGCGCATGCTGCTTCTCCTTTAAAACAATTTGAAATAACTAGACCTTTCGGGACTATGGAAATTGCTGGCATAGATATTTCTATTACAAATTCTTCAATTATGATGATAATAATTTTAGTTCTTTTAAATGCATTTCTAATTATAGCTACTAAAAAGAAAGCAGTTATTCCAAGTAAACTTCAATCGGTTGCTGAAATGAGCTACGAAATGATTTATAACACAACTAAGGATAATCTTGGTAAAGAAGGAGCTAAGTTTTTTCCGTTAGTATACTCTTTATTTATGTTTATATTATTATGTAATATGTTAGGACTAATACCTTATAGTTTCACAGTCACAAGTCATATTATCATTACATTTGCAATTGCATTTGGAATTTTTTTATTTGCAACAATTTTGGGGTTTGTGCTTCATGGATTTAAATATCTAAGATTATTTCTTCCAGCTGGAGTGCCTATATTTTTAGCTCCGTTATTAGTACCTATTGAAATAGTTTCTTATATTTCTAGACCCATTAGTTTAGCTGTTAGATTAGCTGCTAATATGATGGCAGGTCATACTATGATAAAGGTTTTTGCGGGGTTTGTGGTTGCATTAGGTATATTTGGAATAGCTCCATTTATATTTATAGTATTGCTATATATATTAGAAACGTTAATAGCGTTTCTTCAAGCTTATGTATTTGCAGTTTTAACTTGCTTATATTTAAGTGATTCATTTCATCCAGGACATTAATAAAACAAAGGAGATAAAACATGGACATTGAAGCAGCAAAATTAATAGGAGCAGGACTTGCTACAATTGGAGTGGCAGGAGCAGGAGTAGGTATTGGTACCATATTTGGACAATACGTTTCAGGCTCAATGAGAAATCCTGCTGCAGCCCCTAAAGTTTTTGGTAATGTATTATTAGGTTTTGCCTTAACTGAAGCGGTTGCATTATATGCCTTAGTTATGGCATTCCTTATTATGTTTAGTTAATTTACAATCTTTTTTTTTGTTATCTAATTAAATGTAATAAACATGTTAAAAATTAATTTTTTTATTCAACTAGGGATTATAGCATTAATGTCAACCAATGCTATAGCTAAAGAAGCAGATAATGTGGGAATGCCTCAAATGTCATTTCCTGATTTTATGCCACAACTAGTCTGGCTATGTATTATATTTCCAATAATATATTTAACTATGAAATATGTAGCCCTTCCTAGAATTTCTGAAATAATTACGAATAGAGAATTAAAAATTTCTAACGACTTATCAAAGGCAGAGGAAATTAAAAAGAAAATAGAACAAATTAATAATGAACATCAGGCTGCTATTGAAAAAACTAATCAGGAAATAAAAGAAATAGTTAGTAAAATTAATATTAAGATGCATACAGAGGCTGAAAAAAAACTTAAAGATTGTCAATCTGAAATAAATGACAAAATCGAAAAAGAAAAAAATAAACTAGAGAAAGAAATTGATGATTTTAATCTTAATTTAAATAATATTTCTAGTGAAATTGTAGAAAATATAATTTCTAAGTTCTATGATGACAAACCAGATTCTAGTATTATTAAGTCTAAGGTTGATATGTATATAGAGAGTTACAAAAATGAGTAGTTTATTTGGTGATGCAGAGTTCTGGGTTCTAATAGCCTTTATTGTATTTATATTATTAATAGGACGTAAAGCTAAATCTGCATTTGATAATGTTTTAGAAAAAAGATCGAAAGATATTGAAGAAAAAATAACAAATACAGAAAATGCACTGCTAGAGGCTAAAAAACTACTAAAAAGCAGCCAAGATCTATTACTAGATCATAAAAAATCATCAGAAAAATTAATAAGAGAACAGGAAGATATAGCTATTAAAAACTCAGAAATATATCTACAAAATATAGATAAAGAAATAGAAAGAAAACAAGCCTCAGCATCAAAAGAAATAGAATTCATCCACTCTAATGCAGCTTTAAAAATTCAACAAAAAATTAGCCAAATATCTATAAGTACAATTGAAGATTTACTTTCTAATGACTTCAAACCTTCCAAAAATAATAATTTAGAGAATGATTTTATTGATCAAATACCCAGTGCTTTATCTTATTTTAAGAAATAATTAGTTTATAAAACCTAAAAGCAAACTACTTTCACTAAGTATACCAACTTTCTCAATATTCATTTTTATAGATACACTTTTATCATTTTTAAAATTAAATAAACCTGTTTCTTCAAAATCATATAAATACTTTTCACTAACTGCAGGTCTATCATATAAATCCAATACAGCTATTACATATTCAAAATTATTAACAGAAACTTTCTTATTCTCATCTTCATAATTAACACTAAAACTAGTATTTAATTCTATATAATAACTTTGAACATTATTCTCATCTTTTAAATAACAACTCCATTCTATTTTATTAAATGAAATAGTGTACAATAAATCTGAGTCATCATTATATCTTTTTAGAAATTCCATACCTTTAATAAACTTAGCTTCAGGACAATCAACTTCTTGTGAGGTTGAAAATGCACTATTGTAAATTTTTGATGCAGTAGTTACAGGTCCACTACAACCCCATAATAAAAAACAATAAGATAAAATATAAAATGTTTTATTAAAATTAATCATTTGTCACCATTTTAATATAAAGTTGAATAAATAATTATATATTCTAAACTTATTATATGGCATTTCTAACGAATTTAAACAGTAAAGATTTTAATACAATATGTATAAATTATAATTTACCCAATTTTAAAAAGATTATTCCAATTTATGAAGGTATACAAAATAGTAACTTTATAATGCTTGGAGATAAAAAATATATTTTAACCATATATGAAGACAATAATTTAATTAAAAATATAGATAAATATATGCAATTATTGAATTTTATTAATAAAAATAGTTTTAATTGCCCAATCCCCATTAAAAATAAAAAGAATAAATACACGTCTTATTATAAAAACAAAAAATACGGTATTTTTACATTCCTAAAAGGCAAATATTTAAAGAGGTACTCAAATAAACATCTTATAAATTTAGGTATTAACCTAGCGATTATGCATAATTGCACAAGAAGTTCATCATTAAAAATAAATAATTATTTTAATAAGTCTTTTTATGAAAAAAATATGAATAAACATAAAAAATACATAATTAATTATGATAGACTTTTAATAAAATATTTTGAAACCTCTCTAAAAAAATACTTTAATATAAATAAGCAGAAATTACCCTATGGAATTATACATGGTGATTTATTCCCTGATAATGTGCTTTTTTTTAAAGGCAAAATATCTGGATTCATAGATTTTTATTATGCATGTAACAGTTATTTAATATCGGATATTGCAATAATTTTAATTTCTTGGTGCTTTAACTATAAAGAAAAAAAGATATTTTTAAATTTATTAAAAGTAAAAAATTTATTTATTGGTTATAATAAATATAGAAATATAAAAAAAAACGAGTTGAAGATTTTAAATTTATTATGCCAAATATACTGTATAAGATTTTTTTTTACTCGACTGAATGATAAAAATATGGGTCATAATCCTAAATATATACAGATTAAAAACCCTAATGAATTTTTAGAAAAATATTTATATTTTAAAAACAATGAAATTAATTTTATGGATATTACATAAATGAAAAATAAAGAAATAATTCAAATGTGGACGGATGGCGCCTGCTCAGGAAACCCTGGATATGGTGGATGGGGTGTATTAATTAAATTAGTTGATGGAAATCAAATTAAACTTTCTGGGCACGAGCAATATACTACTAATAATAGAATGGAAATGTTAGCTGTAATAGAAGGCCTTAAATATTTAAAAAACTATTCAAGTGTTATTATTCACACTGACAGCAAATATGTGTTAGAAGGAATAACTAATTGGATAACAAATTGGAAACAAAATAATTGGAAAAGTAGTAATAAAAAAGATGTAAAAAATAAAGACTTATGGATAGAACTAGATACTTTAGTAAATAAATTTAAAATAGAATGGAAATGGGTTAAAGGTCACTCAGGAAATGTAGAAAATGACATTGCAGATTTACTTGCCACAACTGCTATTAAAGAGAATTAAGCTAAAACCTTTAAGACGCTTTCTGCACTAGAAACATCAAAAGTTCCAGGTTTTTCTATAGCCAAATGAACCACTTTACAGTCTTCAACAATCATTACAAAACGTTTACCACGCTTTCCTAATCCAAACGATGTTCCATCAAAGATTAAATCTACAGCTTCTACAAAATCTCCATTTCCATCTGCAAATAATGTAACTTTTCCTTTTGAATTTTGATCTTTTTCCCATGCTTGCATAACAAATGCATCATTTACTGATACACATATAATTTCATCAATTCCTCTTGACTTAATATCACTTTCATACTCCACAAAACCTGGCATATGCTTGGCAGAACAAGTAGGAGTAAACGCTCCTGGCAATGAAAATAAAACAACCTTTTTATTTGCTAAATATTCGTTTATCTTTATTTCCTTTGGTCCATCATTACCGATACACTTTAAAGATATATCAGGAAGCCTGTCCCCTACACTTATAGTCATAATTATCTCCTTAAATATTATCGTTCTTTTTACTAAATTACAGGACAAATTTCCATTATTTTTTGTATGATTTTAAGCATATCTAATATGCATTTACTTTAAATTATCTTGTATTTCTTTTATAGTTAATAATTCAGAAAGTAAAATACCTGTAGAATTGTCAACGCTATAAATAGCATTAAATGGAATACCATATCTATCAAATTTTTTCATATAGAGCATTATATCTTTATTTGGTTTTGTTAGATCGCCCCTCATCAATACTAAATTATACTTTTTTACAATATCGCTAAATTTTTTGTCATCTAATACTAATAATTTATTAACTTTACAAGTAATACACCAGTCAGCAGTAATATCTACAAATATAGAACGATTTTGTTCAACCAATATCTTTATTTTATTTTGATCAAAATCTTCCCATGCAAGTTCATTTTTACCACTCTTAAATAAATTATTATTACTTATAAAAGATGAAAGAAAAAAAGTTATAAATACTGATAAAAATATGACCAAAAATTTTCTATATGAAATATTAATATTAAAAATTAATAAAGATATTATTATGATAAATAAGAAAATTGCTGAATATTTTATACCAATCAAAGTGACAAGAATTGTTAAGAGCCATAGCGCTGTTAAAAATAATCCTATTGCTAGCATAAATCGTAAATAATTTATCCAATTTCCCGGTCGTGGAAAATAATTTATTATACTAGGAAAACAACTAACTAATAAATAAGGCAATGACATCCCTATTCCTAAAAATAAAAATATTAAAATAATAATTATAGGTTCCGCAGTAAAAGCAAAGCCTATAGCAGTTCCTAAGAAAGGAGCAGAGCAAGGAGTAGCTAATAATGTAGCAAAAGACCCTTCAAAAAAAGGTATTCCATATTTTCTACTATTAATAAAATTATTGATTGAAGTTGAAAAATTATTAGGTAAGCTAAATTCAAATAAATCAAATAAATTTGCAGCAAAAATTAAAAGTACTAATATTAAAATACCAATAAAAATTGGCTGTTGGAATTGTGTGCCCCACCCTACTTCTATACCTAGATATTTTAAAATAATAGTCATCAAAGCTAAAACTAAAAATGAGAAAATAATACCTAATGAAGTACTTATAAAACTGTACCTAACTTCTTTATTACTTTTACCATGCTGAACTAATAGTCTAGAGACCTTAAGCATTAAAACAGGCAAAACGCAGGGCATAAAATTTAGAATTATACCTCCTACTATAGATAACAGTAAAATTAAATATAAATTTTTGTTATTTTTATAGTCAATAATATTAGTAACTGCTGTAAAAGCCATATTACCTTTTACACCTATTATTGAAATATCTGATAATTTATCTAATTCCGAGTCAAGTAGTATTTCTGCATGTATACTTTTTTTACTATTTTTCTTTATATTTATTTCATTAATTTTAACATATTCATTAAGTGTCTCTATAAATAAATCGAAATTTCCATCCGGAAAATTTAATAAACTATCAATTTTTATAAGTAATTTATTACTTTTAATTAAAGATACCTCTAAATTATTTATTCCTAAATCTTCATATGAAACGGGAACATTTGAAAGTTCCTTCATAATATTAAAATAATTACTTGTATTTATTGCAATACCTGGATCTATATCCAACTTCAAGTAAGCTGTTAATGGAATACAAATTTCCTTACAAACTTGAAAATTTACTATACCTCTTAAATTTAAAGATAAGTTTTTATCAAAAACATTTATTTGTATTGGAAGAATTATACTTCTTTTATATACATTAGTGAGGAGGTCAGCAGCTTCATATTCCTTAGTTGGAAAAGGCCACAAAATCTTATGATAATTAACATTAACAGAATTAGATAAATCAACTTCAGGTGGCATCCCTGAATCACCAGGATGTTTCCAATATATTTTCCAATCATCTTCTATATCAAATTTTAGTCCTATATAAAAAGGTTTATTACTATCAAAGTTAGTAATTGAGGAAACAAAACTTACTTCTATCATTTCCTCTTTAAATATATTTTTGTATGAATTTCCTAAAGCGTCATGAGAAAAAAAAATTGCAAAAATTAAACTAATAAATAAATATTGTTTAATATTTTTACTTATATTAATCATCATTTTTTAACCTTGAATATAATATATGATCTCTCCAAACATTATTAATCTTCATTGAATTTCTAAGTATACCTTCTTTTTTAAAGTTCAGACTTTCTAATAATTTTCTAGAGGACTTATTCTCTTCTAATGTATAGGCTTGAACTCTATTTAACTTAATCTGATCAAAAATGTACGGTAATAATGTATAAATGGACTCATACATATATCCTTTTGAAGTAAAATCCTTACCAAGCCAATAGCCAATATTACCAGTTTGCATAACACCTCTTTCAATATTTGAAATATTAATGCCTCCTAATAAACTTTTATCAGATTTTCTAAAACATAAAAATGAATATGCTTGGTCATAAGCTGCTCTAGTCCTTTGTAACCTCAACTGCCTCATATAAGTACTTCTATTACATTTATCTAAATCCCAGTAAGGTTCCCATTTAATCAAAAATTCATATGAAGATATTCTTAATTTCACCCAAGCTTTCCAGTCCCTTCTTCTTGGAGGTCGAATAATTAATCTTTCTGATAAAATATTATTATTAGGAAATATACCTTTAAATTTATAGGCTATTTTTTTAAGTCTATTTCCTTTAAAAGCTTTTTTTTTGATTAAATTATATTTATTAATTGTCAATACCACTACCTATATTTTGATTTAAATTAATTTATAATTTTATCTGAAATATAATTCTTTAATTTTGTTAAATCGTTATTTAAATCAGTATAATTTTCTTTCAAATCAAATAAATTTTTGTAAATTGATGAAAAATCCGATTTATCTCCTATAGCTTTTTGAACTGCTGCTGAGAATTTTACTGCATGTGCAGTTGATAATATAATAGTAGGTTCATCTAATTTTAAGTTATTATAATTTGTAGCTTGTATACCAACTGAAGTATGAGGATCAATAATTAAATCGTAGTTCTCATAAACATTTCTCATACAATTTAAAGTATTATTATCATCTACACTTACACCAATAAAAGTTTTATTGTACTTAATTAATTTATTTGATTTTATTTTAAAATAACCATCTTCTCTTAAGTTTTTCATATAATCTTTAACTAAGTTATAATCATAATCTAGCATTTCAAATAAAAGCCTCTCAAAATTACTTGCTACCTGAATATCCATTGAAGGGCTCAATGTTGGCACTACATCTGCTGTTCTATATTCACCAGTTTGAAAAAACCTTGCTAAAATATCATTACTATTAGTGGCGATAATTATCTTACCTATTGGCAATCCCATCTTTTTAGCAATATAACCTGCATAAGCATCTCCAAAATTTCCCGTGGGTACTGAAAAATTAATTATGTTACTATGATTTTTCAACTTAAAAGCAGCATAAAAATAGTATATGACTTGAGCTAAAACTCTACACCAGTTAATAGAATTTATTGAAGATAACTTATATTTATTTTTAAATTCTTTATCAACTAGTAGAGATTTTACCAAAGCCTGACAATCATCAAAATTACCTTCAATTGCAATATTATAAACATTTGAAGAACTAACAGTAGTCATTTGCCTTCTTTGAAATTCACTCACTTTATTTTTGGGGTGCAGAATAAAAATATTAGTATTTTTATTATTTTTAAAAGCTTCTATAGCAGCAGAACCTGTATCACCTGAAGTAGCACCTATGATATTAATATTAGTTTGATCACGTTCTATAATAGATTCAAACACCTTACTTAATAATTGAAGGGCAAAATCTTTAAAAGCTAATGTAGGACCGTGAAATAACTCCAGAATGTACTTATTATTATCTAAATAATTTAAAGGAGCTACATCGTCTGTATCAAAATTTTTATAAGACTCAAAAGCCATTGTTTTTATATCATCTTCAGTAAAATATTCATCTGTATAATATGAAATAATCTTGGCACATAAATTTACATAAGATAAATCAGATAATTTATTGATTTCTAACTCTGAAAATTTTGGAATAGATAAAGGAAGATATAACCCTCCATCTGGAGCCAACCCTTCCAAAGTAACCTCACTGAATGACTTCATATTATTTTGATTTACTAAACCTCTAGTTGAAACATAATTCAAATTACAAAACCTTAAAATTATTTTAATTTATTATTAATATCTAAGCTAATCCATATTATTGTAGAAAGCATTATAAATAATATTACTGCTAAGATTTGATGTATCATAGCTATTAAGATATTTAATTCAAAGAATATTACCATGGCACCCATAAAAATTTGCATAAATAATACAATTATAATTAAAAATCTAAGAGAGCTAATATACTTAATTTTTAATTTACTCAATACTATACAACTCCATAATACAAAAAAAGCACTAATTAATGCTAATGCACGATGCACAATATGAATAAGTTTATTAATTTGTAATATACTCATATTATCACTTGAACATAAAGGCCATAAATCACAAGCAAGTGATGATCCACTTTTAGAGACTATTGCTCCCATTAACATTGTAAAATATACAAAAATTATAGTCGTTATAAAAATATATATATTATCTTTTGGGACCGTATTAATTTGCTCAAAAATAATATTCTTTGAAAAAAGATGAATTTTAATTACCAAAAATAATAAAATTAGTGCCAGTCCTAAATGCACAGCAACTGACCATGGAGAATTTTTATCAAAAACAGTAAATCCTCCCATCAAACCTTGCATCATTAGAACAAATAAAGTCAAAGATGCAATATATTTTATCTTTTTTGTTTTATTAATCAACATAATAGCAATACATACAAATAAAGTAACTGGTACTATTAATAATGCTGCATTTAATCTATGTAACCATTCCAACATAACTTGATAATATTCATAATTTAAATCACTTATAAGTAATAATTTACTTTTTAAAGGTATCCATAGACCATAACATAATGGCCAATCTGGGCACGAGAGACCAGATCCGGTGAGCCTAATAGATGCTCCTAAGGAAATCTGTAAAACTATTAGAATAATCAAACCTAATGAAAAATAAGGAATTAATTTTTGTAAATTTGAATCAACTTTATAATTATTCATACTTTCTCCATACTAGATGCATAAATATAGATAAAGCTAAAGCTAAAGAAAACCATGTAAAAGCATATTGTAAATGATCATTTGGTATATCAATATTATATTGACTTCCAATTGGAAATGGTTCTGCTAAATTATTCTCTTCTATTAAATAATAATCAAGCAAATTTAAACTTAAGTACTCACCTATTTCTTTTATATTGACATAATACCAATCATTATTTTGCAAATTATTATTAGGAATAAAATATGGCTTTTTAGAGGAAAAATTTATCATACCAGTAATATTTAAAACTTCAGTATCTTCATTCAAGTTCTTCAAACCAGCATCAGTTATAAACCCTCTATTAACCAGTAAATATCCATAATCTGTCTTTAAAGGAACTAACAAATGCTTGCCTACTAGCTTATTATATACTTTTGAATGTAAGGTAATTTTTTTATCGTATAAATAACTACCTTTAATTGTAACTTTTCTATTCTTATAGGTATCTAAATATATAGAATTATTTTCATTTATTTCTATAGCTGGCATAGAAATTTTAGTCTCAATTTGACTAATATACCTATTTTTCCACTGCAACCTCTCTAATTGCCATGTACCTAATGAAAGTAAAATAATAATGGCACATATATTAAATATTAAATAACTTTTTAATTTATTTATATTCAATTTAAATTCCTATTCTCTTTTTACATAATTTATATAAATAAATAATATTTTAAAAAATCTTAATAATATAAAAACCAAAAACAATACCGTTGGTACCCAAATTAATATATGTACCCATAAGCTAGGTTTGAAGAATAATTCTATATATAATGCGCCAGAAGCTATAATTATGCTTGTAACAAGCATTGAAAACCATATTGCTGCATCACCTATGTCATTGTAGTTTACACTGTAAGAACAATTTAAACACTTTTCTCTTACTCTTAAGAAAATATCGATAAATTTAACATTTCCACAACAGGGACACAGCCCAAAGAATATGATCTTAAAAACTTGTTTTAAACTTTTTTTATCTCTTACTTTATTACTTTTAGCCACCGTGGACGGTGCCGCCTAGTCCTCCCCACCAGTAAATAGCAAAAAACAAAAATAGCCACACAACATCTACAAAATGCCAGTACCAAGCAGCAGCCTCAAAACCAAAATGATGATCAGGTTTAAAATGTCCCGCCAAAGCTCTGCCTAGGCATACAATTAAAAATATTGATCCAATAATAACATGTGCACCATGGAATCCCGTAGCCATATAAAATGTAGAAGAATATATACCGTCTGTAAATCCAAAAGCAGCGTGCCCATATTCATATGCTTGAACTGCAGTAAACAATAGTCCTAATAGGACGGTCAAAACTAATCCCCAGATAAGACCTCCTCTTTTACCCTCTTTTAACGCATGGTGTGCCCATGTAACTGTAGTACCAGAAGTTAATAAAATTACTGTATTCAATAATGGTAAATGCCAAGGATCAAAGACCTCTACACCTTGTGGAGGCCAAACTCCACCAGTATGAGCAACTCTTGCTTCCTGAATAGCCTCACCTGCATAAAAGCTCGCATCAAAAAAAGCCCAGAACCAAGCAACAAAAAACATTACTTCTGATGCAATAAATAGAACCATTCCATATCTTAGGCCTAATTGAACAGTAGTAGTATGGTGACCATCATGTTCTGCCTCTTTAATTACGTCTCTCCACCATACAGCCATAGTCGCCAAAGACATTAAAAGTCCCACACCTAATACCAAACCTCCGTCAATTTCATGCATGTACATTATAGCTCCTACTGCTAGTACTAGAGCTGATATTGCTCCTGCTAGTGGCCATGGACTTGGATCCACTAAATGATAGGGATGATTTGCTTTTGTATTAGACATTTTATGCTCCTTTAAAAATATATATTCTATTTATAAAATAAAATACTAGTCTTATTCAATAGAATTCTTTTTAATTTTTCCTTTATGTTGTTTTTCTTCAGAAGAGTTAAAGAAAGTGTATGATAATGTAATAGATTTTACATCTTTTGTATTAGGGTCTATAGCTATTTCAGGGTCAATATAGAAGTTTACAGGCATTTCCACTTCTTCTCCACTATTTAAAGTTTGCTCTTCAAAGCAAAAACAATCTATTTTTGTGAAATATTTTCCTACTTTAGGAGGTGTTACATTAAAAGTTGCTACACCTGTAATTTCATCTCTAGAAGAATTTTTTGCCTTATAGAAAGCTAAATTATTTTCTCCTAATTTTACTACTTGTTTTCTTTGAGTAGGAATAAAATCCCAATTTAATCCTCTTGCTACATCTGAGTTAAACAACACATTTATGGTTAAATTTTCTGTATTTTTAGTATCAGATATCTGATTTGCATCTACTGGCGTTCCTCCAAACCCTGTAGTTCTGCAAAACAAGTCATATAAAGGCACAGCAGCATAAGAAAGACTTATCATTCCAAATATTATAGCAACAACTGCAATAGCAGTATATTTTCTATTTTTATTATTCAATTATGCTCCACCCATTCTTATCATAGAGATAACATATATACTAAAAATTATAAAAATTATTAACAAAGCTATAACCAAATTCTTTTTTTTTAATTTTTTTTCTCTTAAATTGTTTTCAACCATTTTAAAAAACCATTTCTATCAATTGATCAATAGGCATAAGCAAAAATACTAAGAATAAATATAAAATTGAATATTTAAATAAACGTGGAGCGGAACTTTCTTCATTAAGGTAAACTTTATATGCATAATATACAAAAATTAAGGATAATACCAAAGATGATATTCCATAAAAAACACCAAGTAAGTTTAAATACCATAAAGATGGTGTAATAAAAACTAAAGAAAATGAATATAGTAAAATATTTAATCGAGTAAATTTTTTTCCTTTTATTACTGGTAGCATCGGAACTGAGGCTTTTTCATAGTCACCAGACCTATAAAGTGAAAGGGCCCAAAAATGCGGCGGTGTCCATAAAAATATTATTGAAAACAAAATTATTGGAAATATACTAAAATCTGTAGATACTGCAAACCATCCAATTACAGGAGGCAAAGCACCTGCTGCTCCTCCTATAACAATATTTTGGGGAGTTTTTCTTTTCAACCAAATAGTATATACAAATACATAAAACAATATGGATAAAAGTAAGAAAAAAGCAGCTATATAGTTTGATGCTATAGCCAGGAATAATACTGAAAAAAATGTTAAAATAACTCCTAATGAAAGAGCTTCCTGCGGTAAAACTCTTCCTGAAGGCAGGGGACGTAATTTTGTTCTATCCATGACTGAATCTATATCATGATCATACCACATATTGATCGCACCAGCTGCTCCAGCCCCTGCTCCAATAGCTATAATGGAAAATATAGCAAGCATAGGATGAATATATCCAGGAGCCAATAAGAGACCTATTATAGCTGTAAATATAGCTAGTGACATTACTCTTGGTTTTAATAACTCAATATAATCTTCCGCACTTGCTACATTCACTATGCTTCCTTTTAAAGAATTATTTTTGTCATAAGATAACATTATAATTACTTAATCTTTGGAAGTTCCTCAAATGTATGGAATGGTGGTGGTGAAGTTGTCTGCCATTCAAGTGTATCTGCACCCTCACCCCAAGGATTGTTTGGACACTTTTCTCCTGCATATAAGGTTCTGAATACAATAATTAAAAACCATATTATGGATATAGCAGATATATAAGCTCCATATGTTGCTACCATATTCCATCCTGCATATGCATCAGGATAATCAGGAATTCTTCTTGGCATACCTTGTAGACCTAAGAAGTGCATAGGAAAGAAAGTTAAATTTACACCAATAAATAATAACCAAAAGTGAACTTTTCCCATCCATTCTGTATATTGGCGCCCTGATATTTTTCCAAACCAATAATAAAAACCTCCAAACAACGCGAATACTGCTCCTAATGATAGTACATAATGGAAATGGGCCACAACATAGTATGTATCATGTAAAACTGTATCTAAACCAGCATTGGCTAAAACTACTCCCGTAACACCTCCAACAGTAAATAAAAATATAAAACCCATAGCAAATAACATAGGTGTTTTAAATGTAACTGATCCTCCCCACATAGTAGCTATCCAGCTAAATATTTTTATACCTGTAGGAACTGCAATAACTAAAGTTGCTGCAGTAAAGTAAGCCTTTGTATCTACATCCATGCCAACTGTATACATATGGTGAGCCCAGACTATAAAACCGACAAAGCCGATGGATACCATTGCATACGCCATACCTAAATACCCAAAGACTGGTTTATTAGAAAAAGTTGATACTATATGGCTGATCATTCCAAAAGCAGGTAAAATTAAAATGTATACTTCAGGATGCCCAAAAAACCAAAATAGATGTTGAAACAACATAGGGTCTCCTCCTAATTCAGGAGCAAAAAAAGCAGTGCCAAAATTACGGTCTGTAAGCAACATTGTTATAGCACCAGCTAAAACAGGAAGAGACAATACTAGTAAGAAAACTGTAACTAAGATTGACCAAACAAATAAAGGCATTTTATGCAATGTCATGCCAGGCGCTCTCATATTAAATATAGTAGTTATAAAATTAATAGCCCCTAAAATTGAGGAAGCTCCAGCAAGGTGCAAGGATAATATTGCCATATCTACCGCAGGTCCAGGATGTCCAACATCTGATGAAAGAGGAGGATAAATAGTCCAACCTGTTCCAGCTCCTCCACCCACATAAGGACTTGCAAGCAATAATATAAATGAAGGAACTAATAACCAAAAACTGATATTATTCATTCGAGGAAATGCCATGTCTGGTGCACCTATCATAATAGGTACAAACCAATTACCAAACCCCCCTATCATGGCTGGCATAATCATAAAAAATATCATTATCAAACCATGAGCCGTTGTAAGTACGTTGTACATTTGATAGTCGCCACCCAAAATTCCATCTCCTGGAGCGGCTAACTCAGTTCTCATCAACATTGACATTACCCCTCCAATTACACCCGCAATTATTGCGAATATAATATACATAGTGCCAATATCCTTATGATTCGTAGAATACGCCCACCTTTTAAAACCGGATGGTGTATGATCGTGACTATCAACATTAGTAGACATTTAATTTCCTCACTTAATTGTTAAAAAAATTACTTATTATTTGCTAGATCGATATCCTCACCAACCTTAGCATACTCCTCTCTGGCTTGTTCTACCCACGAGAGAAACTTTTCTTCTGACACAGCTCTTACCTCTATTGGCATATAACCATGATTAGTACCGCAAAGTTCAGAACACTGACCATAAAAAATACCTTCTCTATCTGCCTGTAACCAAATCTCATTCAATCTACCTGGAACCGCATCCTTCTTCACACCAAGCGAAGGAATTGTCCAACTATGAAGTACATCAGTGGAGGTCATTTGAACTCTAATTACTTTACCTACTGGTATTACTACTTGTGTGTCAGTAGTTAAAAGTCTAGTAAAAGGTCTGTCTTGTCCTTCTATTTCCTCAGCATCTTGAACCATCCATGCATCATATGTGAAGTTTCCATGATCAGGATACTCATAGGACCAGTACCATTGATGGCCGATAGCCTTAATAGTCATATGTGCTTCAGGTATTACATCTGTTTTATAGAGTAATTTAAATGATGGAACAGCCATAATAACCAGTATCAATACTGGTATTGCAGTCCATGCAATCTCTAAGAAGGTATTATGCGTAGTCTTAGATGGCTTAGGATTAGCTTTTGCATTAAATTTAACTACAATAATAACTAGTAAAGCTAATACAAAAAGAGAAATTATTGTAATTAACCATAATAGTCCATTATGAAATACTACCATTTCTGCCATAAGGCCTGAGAAAGGTTCACGTAAGTTTAACCCCCAAGGCACTGCCTGCCCAATATTATCAGCAGAAGCATGATTCGAAATAAATAACATTGACAATAAACTTGAGAAAAAAGCTAAAATTTTAAGATTAAACATTAAAGACCTCTTTATAAAAATTTGTTATTTTAATACATTATAATATTAATACATATCATTTAACAACGAATAATTAGTAAATCAAGGATTAGATAAAAAAATAGCTAATAAATACTATTTTTTTTAATTCTAAAAAATATTTAATATACATATATCATTAATTATATTATTAATGTATTAATATTAAATGAAATATCTATATATATATTTATGGAGAAAAAATGTCTTACGATAAAAAAAAATACTATCAAGAACATGTTAATACTTTTAAGAATTTTATAAAATTGGGTGTCTATACTTCTATAGGTGTAATAGTTTTATTAATTCTAATGGCTATTTTTTTAGTGTAGAGCATCAAAGGAATATATTATCAATATACTTATAAAAATATTTTTTATATTTATTACTATTATTAGTATTTCAAGCTGCAGTGAATACTCCTTTAATGAACTAAACCCCTTTAATTTATTTTGTTCTGGTGAATTTGATCCTGATACAAATAGCTGCACAGTGAAAACAGATTTTCCCAATCCCACAAAAGATTAAAATGCAAAATAATGATGATATAGTTGAAGAGCTCTCAAAACTTAACTCTTCTATTATACATGATGCTCTCAGATCGGAAGGGTTTTCAGATCAAACCTTACCTCCAGAAATAAGACCTTTGAAGTACGAAAAGGTTTTAGCTGGAAAAATATGGACATTATCAGGAGAATTGAATGAAAAAGCAGAAGTACATGATACATTGCTGTCTTGGACTGAGTTTTTGTCTAATGCAGAACCAAATAGTATTGTAGTATGTCAACCAAATAATCATTCTATAGCACTAATGGGAGAGCTGTCCGCAGAAACACTAAAAAAAAGAAATATTATAGGTTATATTGCTGATGGGGGTTGCAGGGATGTTACAAGAATTAAAAATGAAATTAAATTTCCAGTTTATTGCAGATTTAATACGCCCAAAGATATTGCAGGAAAATGGTTGACAAAATCTATGGGCAAAAAAATTTGTATAGAAAATACCCCTATAGATACTGGAGATTATTTAATTGCTGACGAGGATGGAATTGTAATAATTCCTAAAAATATAGTAAGAAAAATCATAAATAAAGCTAAAAATGATTTAAACTCAGAAGATAAAATGAGAATTGCTATTTTAAATGGAGAGAATCCCAAGAAAGCATATTTAAAATACAAAAAATTCTAGTTTTAGGAGAAACAAATTGAATAATGACTTAATAGATGAACAAACAGGCTTTACAATGCCTTCCGCAAAAGAATTTGATATAAAAAAACTATTTAGCCTAGACGAAAGAACAACACTGATTACTGGAGCCGCACAGGGTATTGGCAGGGTGGCAGCAATAGCATGCGGTAAAGCAGGAAGTAAAATAGCTATAACTGATAAAGATATTAATAGCGCTAAATTACTAGAAAAAGAGCTTAATGAAGCAAATATTAAAGCCAAAGCGTGGGAATTAGATGTAAACTATGAAAAGGATATAATAAAAGTATTTAACGATGTAGAAAAAGAATTTGGAACTACTGATGTATTAATAAATAATGCAGGGACTGCTCATAGAAATCCTGCAGAATTAATGAAAACAGAAGAATTTAATAAAATTATTAATTTAAATCTCACTAGTGCTTTTATATGTTGTAGAACAGTCGCAAAAGGCATGCTAGAAAAAAACAAAGGATCAATTATTAATATTTCCTCTATAATGGGAGTTACAGGAGGAGGACCAGCACCAAATTCACCTTATCACGCCTCAAAAGGTGCGCTAGTTAATTTAACTAGGTCTTTAGCTAATGAATGGGGAGATAGAGGAATTAGAGTCAACTCTATAGGACCTACCTATACCAAAACAAGATTAGTAAAAGAATTAAGTAAAGATAAAGCAAAACTGGATCATATTATTCAAAGAACTCCTCTAAAAAGGTTAGCAGAAGTTTCAGAGATGGCAGGAGGGATTCTATTTTTAGCATCAGATGCTTCTTCTATCGTTACAGGCCATACTTTAATGTTAGATGGCGGTTGGTCAGCTATTTAAATTAATTTAACAACATTTATAATAATGCAAAAAGAACTAAATTATTTTACAAACCTTAACAAAGAACAAAAACAGGCTGTTGAAACAATAAATGGCCCTTTATTAGTTTTAGCAGGAGCCGGTACTGGTAAAACAAAAGTCTTAACTACCAGATTAGCTTATTTACTTTACTCCAAATCTGCGCATCCTTCAGAAATATGTGCTGTTACTTTTACTAATAAAGCTGCAAATGAAATGAGAATTAGAGTAGAAAGTATGATAAAAAGATCCGTAGCTGGCTGGTGGTTGGGGACGTTCCATTCCATTGCTGCAAGAATACTCAGAACGAATGCAGAACTTGTATCTTTAAAACCATCTTTTACTATTATAGATAGTGATGACCAAATTAGACTTATAAAACAAATACTTTCCGCTGAAAATATTGACGAAAAAAGATGGCCAGCGAGAAGCTTACTGTCAATTATTCAAAGATGGAAAGATATGGGCTTGAAACCAAGTGAAATTAAAGATTCTTTCCACTCAGGCACAGATTTTGCAAACCATAAATCAATAAAATTATATGAAAATTATCAAAAACGTCTAATAAATTTAAATGCGGCGGATTTTGGAGATTTATTACTACATGTGATTACTATTTTTAAAGAAAATGAAGATATAAAAAATTTATACCAAAAAAAATTTAAATATATTTTAGTTGACGAATTTCAAGATACAAATGCATCGCAGTATTATTGGCTTAAAACACTATCCAATATGCATAAAAACTTATGTGCCGTGGGCGATGATGATCAATCAATATACTCTTGGAGAGGCGCTGATGTAAATAATATTTTAAATTTTGAAAAGGATTTTAAAGAAGCAAAAATTATTAAACTAGAAAAAAATTATAGATCTACTGGAAATATATTAGAAGCAGCCTCTCATTTAATATCACATAATAAAAGCAGATTAGGCAAAACTCTCTGGACTGATGATGAGATGGGAAATACTTTAAATATTAGAACTGTATATGATGGACAAGAAGAAGCAAGGGCTATAGGAGAAGAAATTGAGGCTTACCATAGAAAAAATAATTCTCTTAATAAGATCGCTATTTTAGTAAGAGCAAGTTTTCAAACTAGAAATTTCGAAGAAAGGTTTTTAAAAATTGGCTTACCTTATCAAGTTATAGGAGGATTAAGGTTTTACGAAAGATCTGAAATTAGAGATGCTATTGCTTATTTAAGATTAACACATTCTTCTGATGATCAATTAGCTTTCGAGAGAATAATAAATAAACCAAAAAGAGGTCTTGGTGATGCTACATTAAATATAATTGAAAAATATGCCCGCTCTATGAACATAAATTTAGAGAGCTCTTCCAGACGATTAATTGAAACAGACGAAATTTCCAATAAAGCTAGATCATCTATTAGAATATTTTTTAAAAATATAGATAGATGGCGTGAAGAATCTAAAAATACTAAATTAAATGAACTATTGGAAATTATATTAGAAGAATCCGGTTATATAGATATGCTAAAAAAAGACCGATCAATTGAAGCGCCTGGAAGACTTGATAATTTAAAAGAATTAGTAAATGCTATAAATGAATTTGACTCATTAAGTAATTTTTTGGAACACATTCAACTAGTAATGGATGGAGCATCAAATGATAGTAATGAAACAGCTAAAATAATGACGCTTCATTCTGCAAAAGGATTAGAATTTCCCATAGTATTTTTACCTGGTTGGGAAGATGGTTTATTTCCAAATCAAAGAGCAATAGATGAAAATGGTTCAGAAGGTTTAGAAGAAGAAAGACGACTCGCATATGTAGGAATTACTAGAGCAAGACAAGAGGTATGGATATATAATGCAAGTTCAAGACTTACACATGGTCAATGGGTTGATTGCCTGCCTTCGAGGTTTTTAAATGAATTACCTAAAAAAAATATTAATGAGATGTCATCATTCAATGAGCATAATACAAATTTTCCATCATCCTATGCTTCTGCTTGGAGAAACAATAATAATTATAAAAAAAACATAAATTTACTTAATAACCGTATAGAAAATAATAAAAATAATTTTGCGTTAAAAGAAAGAGTATTTCATCAAAAATTTGGTTATGGAATTATTGTTGATATCGATGAAGACAAGGTTACGATTGATTTTGAAAAATCAGATATAAAAAAACTGCTGATTAATTTCATAGAAAAAGTATAGCTTTTTTACTATATGATCATTTATACATTAAAAATTAAAACATCTTTAGAAAATAGAGAAAAAATTGAAAATATATTTTTAAACTTCAATGCTTCAACTTCATCAATTAATTTAAATAGTAAGTATGAATATACACATTCATCAAAATTTATTACCAAAGCTATTTTTTATAATAAGCCTAATTTAAAAAAAATAGAAATCCAACTTTCTAAAATAGTTAAAAAAATAAATAATTTAAAATTAGTTAAAGAAGTACATGAAGTAAATTATAATTATCCAATTCTGGCCCAGAAAGTGATAGGAAAATATTACATTTCAGAAAATAAAAATAACAATAATTTTTTTATTAATAAAAACATTATAATTCCTGCCAGCACTGGTTTTGGAACAGGTCACCATCCTACTACAGAAGGAATTATTCAAATATTAAACAAAATAAAATATTTAAAAAAATCAAAAACAAAAAACATTATTGATATTGGATGCGGTTCAGGAATATTAACCATTATATTAGCAAAAATATATAAGTTAAAAATTGAAGGCTTAGATATTGATAAATTAGCTATAAATGCTGCAAAATCTAATATTAAAATTAATTTGGTAAATTATAATACTTTTATATATAAAGGCTCTTTTACTAAAAAAACTCTACAAAATAACTATGACTTAATCGTAATAAATATTCTTGCTAGACCAATAATGGATATGGCCAAAAATATTAGTAATAAACTAAATAAAAATGGCAGAGTTATATTATCAGGAATATTAAATACTCAAATTTTTATGGTAGCTAATAAATTCAGAAAATTTGGATTAATAATAGATAAAAATATTTTAATAAATAAATGGGCAATAATTATATTAAAAACTTATGTTCCACCAAAACTTTGAGTACATTTCATTATTATTATTATTTTTATAATAAACGTTCAATTTGTTATTCTTCGACACACAAAAAATATTAATAATAAAGTTTAAAATATACTTAAAAATTTTAATACTATTTTTACTGTGTTCATATTTACCTATACTGATTTTTTCTATACAATATTTATATTCATAATATTGACTGACATTACTTAATTTTACTCTTTTAAAAGAGTCATCTTTCAATTCTTCATATCTCATAAATTTTTCCTAAATTAATATAATGGCAGCTTGGGAATTTTCGGGGAGGAAACAAACTGCCATTAAATACTAAATTTTTAATAATTTAATTCATTTTAGATGATTACTCATCTGGGGGAGGAAACTAAATTATTAACACTTATGTAGAATTATATAAGACTAAAATTGAAGAATTAAAAGATTTAATATTTCAATTTTGATATGCATTTTATGCATAAATTATTAATAAAATTACTATATATAAGCATATCTTATGCAATAAAAACTTATTTTTTTTGTATTATTAAGTCATTATTACACAGCTGATATGCTTTTTATTCATAACCTTTTATAAATAAATTAAAATACTATATAACTATTTTATTGTTTAGGGTTTAATCTATATAATAATATTATGGCACAAGAACACAAAAAGATTATTGATAGAATTAATTTATTAAGACAGCTGTTTAAAAAACATAATTTAGACGGATATATTCAGCCTAGGGCAGATAGTTTTTTAGGAGAGTATGTTCCTAAGTCTTCAGCAAGATTGGAGTGGATATCTGGTTTTTCTGGTTCTGCAGGAGAAATTCTTATTTTAAATAATAAATGTATTCTTTTTGTAGATAGTAGATATATTTTACAAGCTAAAGAAGAAACTAGAGGAACTAAAATAGAAGTATGTTTGAGCTCTGAAATACCTCTTAAGTCATGGATTAAAAATAATATTAAAACCAAAACTATAAAAATTGGAATAGATCCATGGATTTATTCTTACTCTCATTTAAATAATCTAGTAGAATTTGGGAAAAATAATAATATAAATTTTATTAAGAATAGTAATAATTTAATTGATCAAATCTGGACATCAAACAGAATTAATAGTCCTACAACACAAATAAAAAAGCACGCAATTAGATACGCAGGCATTAAAACAAGATCAAAGATTAATTGCATATGCGAAATTTTAAATAAAAATAATGTTGATGCATATATTATTTCTCAACCAGAATCATTAGCATGGTTATTAAATATAAGAGGATCTGATTTACCGCACACTCCAATTGTTTTATTAAGGGCAATTTTGTTAAGAAATAAGAAATTATATTTGTTTACAAATAAAAATCGTATTAATCAAGGAATACATAAATACTTCAGTGAAGAAATAAAAAATTTAACGATTTATCCTGAAAATAAAATATTAGATATTGTTTCAATAATTACAAAAAATAAAAAATCCATATGGGTTGACCCAAAGACTACTCCTCATGTGATAGCTGAATGTGCCAATAAATATAACAATCTTTACGAAAAGGATTGCCCCATTGAAATTAAAAAAGCAATCAAAAATAAAGTAGAAATTAAAGGAGCTATATCCGCACATAAAAAAGATGGGGTTGCGCTATGTAAATTTATTTATTGGCTAAAAAATTCTAATTACAATAAATTAAATGAGTTATCCGTTGCTAAAAAAATAGATAGTTTAAGAAAAATTCAATCTAACTTTTTATGTACTTCTTTTGAAACAATAAGTGGCTTTTCTTCTAACGGAGCTGTAGTGCATTATAGAGTATCAAAAATATCAAGTAAAAAATTTTTAAAAAATGGCATGTATTTATGTGATAGTGGAGGACAATATCTTGAGGGCACCACAGATGTAACTAGAACTATTATTATTGGCCAACCTACTAAACAAATGAAATTAGATTTTACTATAGTTCTAAAATCACATATTGCACTGGCAACAGCTAAATTTCCAATTGGAACTACTGGTAATGAACTAGACATTATAGCCAGAACTCCGTTATGGAAAAATGAAATGCATTATGGCCATGGTACTGGTCATGGAGTTGGCTCATGCTTAAGCGTGCATGAAGGCCCTCAAAGAATCTCAAAAGGTTCATTTATCCCTATTGAAGTGGGAATGATAGTATCCAATGAACCAGGCTTTTACAGAACCAATAAATATGGAATTAGAATAGAAAATTTAATTTTGGCAGTTAAAGACTCAACATCAGTGCTAAAANATATGCTANAATTTAAAACCTTAACTTTAGCNCCTATAGATTTAGAACTAATAGAATATGCATTGATGAGTAATGAGGAAATATCATGGATCAATAACTATCATTCAAACGTATACAAAGAAATTTCGCAAAANTTATCTTTTAAAGAAAAACAATGGCTAAAAAAAGCATGTAGANCTATCCCTCTACTTACATCAAAAATANCCTAAAAATTCAACTTCATTTATAATTTTAATATTTAATTCTTTTGCTTTTTTTAACTTTGACCCAGGGTCTGAACCAACAACAAGAAAATCTGTTTTTGAGGATATTTGACTAGAAATTATTGCCCCTATATTTTCTGCTTTTATTTTAATTTCATTTCTAGATAAATTTTCAAACCTCCCTGTAAAAACCATTTTTTTTCCTGAGAGAAAATGATTTTGATCATTATTGGGAAAGTTTTGGATANTCAAATAAGATATTAATTTATTAAATTCTTCTTTATTTTTGTCAAAATAGTCCAATAATGCATTTATTACTTTATAACCTACACCATTTATACTCTTCAATTCCTCCTCAAAATCATTTTGATTAGTGGTTAAATGTAAATTATTAATAATATTTACAAAACCACTTGGATCTTTAAAATTCTTTGCTATTAGTTTTGAAGTTCCCTGCCCTAAATGTCTAATTCCAAGACCATATAATAATTTATCTAAATATTGANTTTTCGATTTATTAATAGAGTTTATTAAATTAGACATAGATAATTTACCCCAACCAGGTAAAGCTAAAATTTTATTTCTTAAATCNTCTGCAAAAGATTCAGTNAATANAAATATATCACTAGGTTTTTTGATAATATTTAAATCATATAAATCAATTATTTGTTTTTCTCCTAAACCATCGATATTAAATGCATTTCTTGATACAAAATGAATTAATTGACCTTTTAATTGCATCTCACAATTATGTGAATTCATACATCTAATTATAGCATCACCATCGTCTCTATATAATTTTGATTTACAGCACGGACAATATTCAGGAAATTCAATATCTATGGCATTACTAGGNCTCATTTTAGNTACAAAATTTATAATTTGAGGTATAACATCACCTGCTCTTTGTATAGAAATAGTATCTCCTATTTTTATTCCTAAACGAGCTATTTCATCTTTATTATGTAAGCTCGCTCTTTTTATTCTTACGCCCCCAATTGTAACTGCATTAATTTCTGCAACCGGTGTAATAGCCCCGGTTCTTCCAACTTGAAATGACACGCTTTTTAGCTTACTTAAACCTTTCTCTGCAGGAAACTTATGTGAAATGGCATACCTTGGCGAGTGTTCCGTAGTACCTAACCTATCATATAAATTGGTATTATTTAATTTATAAACAATCCCATCTATATCATAATCTAAGTTAGGTCTATCTCTATAAACANCTTCATAAAAAGAAATCATATCATCAATATTTTTACAAAGCTTAAAAGGCTCATTAACATTAAAACCGTATTTTTTTATATTATTTCTAATATCTATCAAACTGCTTCCAATAGAATTGGATATATTTCCCCATCCGTATGCAAAAAACTCCAAATTTCTTGATTTTGTTACTTTAAAATCTAACTGTCTTACAGATCCAGCAGCAGCATTTCTTGGGTTTGAAAAAGTAGGTAAAAAGTTTTTTTCTCTAATANTATTAAGTAAATCAAACTCCGAGTTTTTCATAAAAATTTCGCCTCTTATCTCTAATATGTCAGGAAAGNTACCTACTAAANACTGAGGAATAGATGAAATTGTGTTAATATTTTCCGTAATATTTTCTCCTTGCTTACCGTCTCCTCTAGTAGCCCCTAATACTAATTTACCTTTCTCATATATAATAGTAGCNGATAAACCATCTATTTTAGGCTCAGCTATTATTTCTAGCTCATAACTATTATCTACATTTAAAAACCTTCTAGTTTTATCAATGAATGCTTGGACATCATCTTTACTAAAGGTATTACCTAGAGATAACATTGGAATTTTATGNTCAACTTTAGAAAATTTAGANGTGATTTTNCTACCTACTCGCCTACTAGGGCTATTTTCTCTAATTAGATCTGGGTACTGTTTTTCTAATTCTGCATTTCTTAATCTTAATTTATCATACTCAGCATCTGATATTGAAGGAGAATCCTCCATATAATATANTCTATCATAATATTCTATTTTNTTTGCTAAGGTTTCTAATTCTTCTAAAATATTCTGTTTTTTCATAAACCTTCCTANTAATANATACTATCTAATATTTTTGTTTTCAGTTATCAAACTTTGAGCAGCTTTTCTTGCTGCATCAGTAATTTTTTCTCCTGACAACATTCTTGCTANCTCTTCTAACTTATCTGNATCGCTTAAATCTAAAATTTTCGTCTTCATAAAATTATCTTCTTTATTCTTAGTTACTTTTAAATGATTTTTTGACTTTGCTGCAACCTGTGGATGATGTGTCACAACTAGTACTTGGTTATTTTTGCCTAACTTTTCTAATCTTTTTCCTATAGCATCTGCCACTGCTCCACCTACGCCAGTATCAATCTCATCAAAAATTATAGTTTTTCTAGTTTCTGACACTTCTTTCTCTGAAAATAACGATACTTTAATTGCCAACATTAATCTAGACAGCTCTCCCCCTGAGGCAATTTTATTTATATAATCAAACCCTGAACCTTTATTAGTTTCTACTTCAAAAAATACATCATCTATTCCGGAATAACTGACCTTATTACCTTCTAATTGATAAATTTTTACTCTAAATTTTGCATTATCTAATTTTAAGATAGGAAGTTCTTTATTTACTAATTTTGTTAACTTTTCAGAAGCTTTAATTCTATTTTGGAATAAATTCTTACTCTTTAACATATAATCATTTAAATATTTGGCTTCCAAATTCTCTAAATTATTTATTTTATCTTTATGATTTTCAAAATTTGATAAATTATCTTGCAAAGTATTTCGTATATTATCTAATTTATCTACTTCAGTATTATGTTTGGTAGCTATTTTTTTTATAGTAAATAATCTATTTTCTATATAATTTATATCTAAATTATTAGTTTCAATAGAAGATATACAATTTTCTAATTCAGATTCAATCTCTTTATATTCAATAATAGTCTGATCAATTGCATTTAATAAATTTGAAAAATTTTTATTTATATGAATAATTTTTTCAATCTCTTTCTTAGCTAAGCTAAGGCTTTGGTAAAAGGAATTACTATTTTCATCTCCATTTAAATAATAATTAACTTTACTTAGAACGTTACTTATTTTTTCAGCAGANATTACTAATTTTTTATTTAGCTGAAGTTCTTCTAGCTCATTAGGCTTTAATTTTAAATCATTTAATTCTTGTAAATCATCCATAAAAGACTGTTTTTGAGCCATATAATGAGATATTTTATTTTTCTCATTATTTAATTTAAGATTATTGTCTTTATAATTATCATAAATTAATCCTAATTCAGCAGCTTTACTATTTAAATTAGCCCATTGATCTAATATTTTCTTATGATTAGCCGANTCTAATAAACCTATCTGTTCATTTTGNCCATGAATTTCAATTAANAAATTTGATATTTCTTTCATAAAATTTAATGTTATTAGTTGGTCATTTAAATAACAAAAACTTCTTCCATTGTTTAAAATTTGTCTTCTTAAAATTAGNTCATGTTCTATAGCAAAACCATTTTGTTTTGCACACTTAATAGCACTATGATTCTTATCTAAGTGAAATAAAGCTGTAACAGTCCCTTTATCTTTACTTTTTCTAATTAANCGTTTTTCTGACCTCTTTCCCAAAATTAAAGAAACCGCATCTATAATTATAGATTTTCCCGCTCCGGTTTCTCCAGTCAAAACTGTAAAACCATTACTTATATTTATTTCTAATTTTTCTATTAAAACTATATCTTCAACAGAAAGATAGACTAGCATATGCTTTTACCTATATTTTTTTATTCTCAAAAATACTTATAATTTCATCAATAAAATTAAAATAATTGCCATTATNTTNATATTCAGCATTAGGCAATTCTTTTTCTTCTATAATTCCTTCTTTCTTATTTTTAAGATTAACCAATAATTCATAAGAGTATTTATACCATTTGTTATTATTATAATTATGTCCTAAAACTGCTGCATAAATTTTTGCTTGATCATAAATACCTAAATATAAATATAATTCTGTTAATCTTGCTAAAGCCTCTGGTACATGAGAAGTTTTAGAATACAAATCTACTACGTTTTTAAACCTATTAATTGCAGCAATATAATTATTTAATTTTAGATAAGTTCTTCCAACATCCATCTCTTTCCCAGCTAAATGATCATTAATCAAATCTATTTTTAAATTTGCATCTCTAATATATCTAGAATTTGGAAATCTATTATTTAAATTTTTAAACGAATTTAGCGCTTGTACTGTATAAGACTGATCTCGTTTTACATCGTTTATTCTTTCATAATAACATAACGCAATTAGATAATATGCATAATCAACATCATCTGCCCCTGGATGAAGGTCTATATATCTTTGTGCTGCTCCTATAGCNATATCGTAATCTTGCACTTTATATTTTACATAAGCACTCATTATTTGTGCCCTAGTAGCCCAAATAGAATAAGGGTGTTGTCTTTCAACTTCATTAAATTCTTCAGCTGCAGTTATGAACTTCTCGTTATTCATTAAATCTATTGCTGAATTATAAATTTCATCCACTTCTCTTTCCACATATTCAATTTCTTCTATTTTTTTNCTTGAGCATGAAAAGACTATTAAAAATATCAATATCATAAAAAAATTAAACAAACTGGAAATAGTTTTCATAGAAATATCCTAAAATTAACCTATTTTTTATTATACTATATATGTTTTTTATATCATTAATAAAAATTAAAATGCTTACTTGTTATATTTTTATTATAATGTATATCTCCTAATTATAATATTTGTAAGGAAAATATTTTGAACAATTATGAAGAATTAATTAATTTTTCTCATTTACTTGCTGATGCAGCTAAAATAGAAATTAATAAACAGTTTCGTATGTCTGACTCATGGGAAATAAAACCTACAAAAAACAATAAAAGACCACAAATAGTTACTAATACAGATATTGAATGCGAAAAAATTATTAGAAACCTTATTAATAAAAAGTTTCCTTCTCATGGAATAATAGGAGAAGAAATGGGCTCTGAAAACGCAACATCNGAATTCGTATGGGTTATAGACCCNATTGACGGAACTAAAGCTTTTGTAGCTGGACTTCCTGTTTTTGGTTCTATGATAGGCTTAATGAAAAATAATACTCCATATATCGGTTTAATAGACCAACCAATTACAGGTGAGAGAATATGGGGAGGTATTAATGGAAGTTATTTAAATAAAAAGCCTATTAAAACTAGAAAATTCGATTCCATTAAAAATACAATATGCGCAATTACAGACCCTNCAATGTTTTTAGATNAAGATAATTTAATTTATCAAAAAATTAACGAAAATGTACTGTATGTTAGACATGGGACAGATTGTTGGGGATATGCAATGTGCGCTTCTGGAACAATTGACTTAGTAGTTGAAAAAGATTTGGAGCTATGGGATATAGTAGCTGCAGAAGCTATTTTAAGTGGTGCAGGAGGTATCATTTCTTCATGGGATAAAAGTAAAGCAGCATCTGATCGTTCAGTAATCGCAGCAGCAAATATAGAAACTTATGATTATTTTATTAATTTAATAAATAATAATGAGATTAAATGATATTATATAAGGAATAAAATGAGAACTGATAGAGAAAAAATGGAATATGATGTTGTTATAGTGGGAGCAGGACCTGCTGGTCTTTCTGCTGCTATAAAATTAAAACAACTTTCAAAAAATATATCTGTCTGTNTTTTAGAAAAGGGACCAGAAGTAGGAGCGCATATTTTATCTGGAGCTATACTTGAACCAAGAGCATTAAATGAATTGTTTCCAAATTGGAAAGATATGAATCCCCCTAATATGAGTAAAGTGATTAAAGAAGACTTTTTATTTTTAGGTAATAAGAGTAGCTTTAAACTACCTAATTTATTTTTACCTAAAACATTTAAAAACGATGGAAATTATATTATTAGCTTGGCAAACCTATGTAGATGGCTATCNGAGGAAGCAGCTAAATTAGAAATTGAAATTTANCCTGGATTTCCTGCAACAGAAATAATTTATGACGATGAAAATAGAGTCAAAGGTGTAGCAACAGGTGATATGGGTATAGATAAAAATGGAAATAAAACTTCTAGTTATGAACCAGGTATAGAATTAATTGCAAAATATACTTTATTTGCAGAGGGATGCAGAGGCCATCTAGGAAAAAAAATAATAAAAAAATATGATTTAGCAAAAAACAGTATGCCACAATCTTATGCAATAGGATTAAAGGAAATTTGGGAAATACCGGAAGAAAATCACTCTGAAGGAAGTGTATTACATTCTGCGGGCTGGCCACTTAAAAATGATACTTATGGTGGTTCTTTTTTATACCATATGAGTAATAATCAAATTTCAATAGGATATGTAATAGGCCTAGACTATAAAAACCCATCTCTTAGCCCTTATAATGAATTTCAAAAGTTTAAAACTCATCCAAAAATAAAAAAATTACTATCAGGCGGTAGAAGAATAGCTTATGGCGCGAGAGCATTAAATGAGGGCGGCTATCAGTCATTACCTAAACTATACTTTCCTGGAGGAGCTCTAATAGGATGCGAGGCAGGCACATTAAATGTGCCAAAAATTAAAGGAACGCATACTGCAATGAAATCAGGTATGTTGGCCGCTGAAAATATTGCTACATCATTAGGTAAAAATTATGAATCAGATCNNTTACTTAAAAATTATGAAAAAGATTTTTATAATTCATGGGCNGGTAAAGAATTAAAAATAGCTAGAAACTTCAGACCTGGNTTTAAGTATGGACTATTAATAGGAACAATATTAGGTGCCATTGATCTAAATATATTTAAAGGTAAAGCTCCTTGGACTTTAAAGTTAAGCCACAGCGATCACAAAGCAACTTTAAAATCGCATAAATGCAAAAAAATAGCTTACGAAAAACCAGATAATGAAATTACTTTTGATAGACTTACTAATTTATCATTTTCTGGAACTAACCACGCAGAAAACCAACCCGTACATTTACAAATATTAGATAAAAATGTGCCAATAAATTATAATCTTAAAGAATATAATTCGCCAGAACAGTTATATTGTCCCGCTGGAGTTTATGAAATAATAAGCGAAAATAATGAACAAAAACTTCAAATAAATGCTCAAAACTGTCTACATTGTAAAACTTGCGACATAAAAGACCCATCTCAAAATATTAACTGGATAGCGCCAGAAGGCGGAGGTGGACCAAATTATCCAAATATGTAATTTATTTAATTATTTGTTTTTGTTCTATACCATCAGGAGATATAAAAATCACTTCTCCTTTAAATTTACCATCCACATAATTTCCTGATTGAGATGAATTATCTGGATAAAAAATAGTTGTTTTTCCTACAAAATTACCATTTTTAAAATCACCAACTTGTCTCTGTCCATCCAAATATACAATTTCTCCTTTTCCATCTCTCTTACCNGCTATAAAATTTCCTTCAAAATAAGTACCATCTGAAAAAACATACCTTCCANATCCGTGATATAAACCGTCTATAAAATCCCCTTTATAAAAACTACCATCACTAAATTTCATTTCACCACTACCGTGTCTAAGGTTATTAATAAATTCACCAGAGTACTCCACACCTTCACTATAAATTATTTTACCAATACCTTCTATTTTATCATCTTTAAAATCACCCTCATATACAACACCATCATTAAACTTTAAGACACCTTTTCCTTGTCTAACACCATCCACAAAAATACCATTATANTGATCTCCATTTGAATATGATAATATTCCTTTTCCATGGAAAGCATTGTTTTTAAATTCTCCTGTGTATGAAATTGATGCACCATTTTCATCTTTTGAAGATATGTATATACCATTTCCTTCCATCTTATTATTTATGATTGTTCCTTCATATGTACTTCCATCATCAAATGTAATAACCCTCTGTTCTGAAAAACATATTGAGCTAAGATAAAAAGTAAATATGATGTGAATAATAATATGCATTTTTGATCTTATATATTAGGCAACTGCTAATGTAGTTTCCTTATCCTTATTGATAACAACAGATTCAATTATTTCATAATTTTCTGTTTTATCTAAAAAATCAAACAAAAATTTATTATTTANTTTATGGCCTGCACATATTGCATTAAAAGAACCTTCAAAAGTATAACCCGCCAAATAAATATCACCACAAAAATCTAAAATTTTATGTCTAACAAATTCATCTTGATACCTTAAGCCCTCTGGATTCAAAATATGTCCATCGTCAACAACTATTGCATTATCAATAGANCCTCCNAAAGCTAGNCCATGTTTATGCATATTTTTTACTTCACTNAACATTCCGAAAGTTCTTGCAGANCCAACATCTCTTTTAAAAACATCAGAGCAAATATTTAGTTTAAGNTTTTGAACCCCTATAGCCTTATCAGAAAAATCTATCTTATAATCTACTATAAAGTTTTGAGAAGGAACGACAGAAATGCTACAATTTCCTTCACTTACAGAAAAACTCTTAATTACTTTTATTACTTTCTTAACAACAAACTGTTCTTTAATACCGGCTTTAATAAATAAATTTAAAAAATCTTGAGAACTTCCATCCATAATAGGTACTTCTTCTGCCGACAAAATTACTTTAGCATTATCTATACCCAACCCCATAAATGCGGCCATCAAATGTTCAACTGTCTTAACTTTAATACCTTCTTTATTTTCTAGTGATGTACCTAAATTAGTGTCATACACATTTTTATAANATGCTTTAATAACAGGATTTCCAGATAAGTCTTTTCTCACAAAACTAATACCTTCATTGGGTTCTGCAGGAAAAACACTCATGTTAACTTGATTTCCTGAATGCAAACCTACTCCATCACAATGAACAACATTTTCAAGAGTTTTTTGAAATTTCAACTTAGGTAAATTTAAACTATCTGGCATAATANTTCCTCAATAANAANGAATTATATCAAATTTANACCATTATTAAAGTCACTTTTTGTAACATTTGTAACAATAATGTATTAGATATTAAAAATTCTCTAACAACCAATTCTTAAATTTAATAAAGCCATTATAAAAGGTTTTAGATTCTATATTTATAGATTTTTTATTGATTTTTATATCTCGACTATCCATTAAAGAATAATTCAATAAACTATTTATTACAGAAAAGGATGGGCCTTTCATATTTTCTGGAATACCATTAATATTTTTGGACTTAGATAATTTAGCCTTTTTNCCGGTTACCTTATTTATTAAATCAATTATACCATCTGTTTGAGAAACTCCCCCAGTAAAAATTAATCTGTTAACAATTGTATTTCCATATCCACTGCTATTTATTTCATTATTTACAGCACTAATTATTTCTATAATCCTAGGCTTTATAACAGAAATAAGATCTTTTCTTGTTATCTCAATAGAATCAGAAAAATATTCATCTCCCAAAGAACTGACTTCTATAATTGATAATGAATTTTCTAATTCTTCTATTAATTGACCATTAATAATTTTAATCCTCTCAGAGTCTTCTAAAGACAATGAAAAAATTCTTGAAATATCTTTTGTGACTAAATTGCCACCAATAGAAATAACTTTAGTAAATACTATTTCACCATGTAAAAATATTGTTATTGTAGTTAGCTCTGCGCCAATATCTATTATTGCAGATCCCAGTTCTTTTTCTTCATNTGTAAGTACTGAATGCCCTAGAGCATATGGAGAAAATATAGATTCTTTAATGTCTAAGTCACAAGCTTTAATTAAGCTTTCAAAATTTTTAATTACATTATTTTCTACACTTATAACACTTACCTCTACACCCAGTTTATTTCCAAACATTCCTATTGGATTTTTTATTCCGTTATTTTCATCAATAGAATATTGGACTGGGAGTATATGAAATATTCTTTTATTTTCTGNATTAAGTTTATTATGTAAATGTTCATATGATTTTTTCAAATCAGCTTCTTTTATAAGAGATCCCGTCAAATCTATTTCAATATTAAAAACTTCAGACTTACAACTAGATGATGAAAAACCCAATATAATATTTTTTACTCTGATAGAAGCCATTTTTTCAGCACTAGCTATGCAATTTCTCACGCAAGTTTCTAAAACCTTCATATCAGTAATAGAGCCTGCATATATTCCTTTAGCTTCTTGTAGACCAGTTCCTAAAATTTGAATATTATTTTGTTTATCCAATTTAGCAATAACGCAACAAATCTTTCCTGAACCTATATCTAAGACTGTGAATATTGAATTTTGTGATGTAAAATAATTAGACATACTTATTTTTTTCTATTTATATTTTAATATCATTCTATCAGGTATTCTTAAATCTATAATATTAATATTTTTAAATTCTATATTATTATAATCAAAATTAATAAACTTTTTTAATACACTTAGTGAATTATCTGCAGGAAGTTTTATATGCATGTCATTTTTAAAATATAAATCCCAACGTCGAGAATCTATTCTGGTTGCCTTATCTAAATTTAAATTAGAACTATAAATATAATAAACTAAGTCTTTCAAATTATTAATTGCATCCAAACTATCCTTACCAGTTATCTCGAAAAAGTTTTGATATTGTTTTTTATAAATTTCAATAAATTTATAACCATTTTTATTTATTAAAAAGTATTTTTCAGTGTCATAATAAATAGCAAAAGGAATATATTCCTCAACTATAATTTCCATAATTCCGTGAGGATAAATAATTACCTTAGAACTTTTAATCCAGTTTAATTCATCAATCCTTTCCTTTATTCTCTTAATATCTATAATATTAACATAATCACCAATATTGTATTTTACAGCTTTAATAATATTTTCTTTGAGTTCATTATTTAAACCAGTTACCCATACTTCATTTAAAGTTGTTTCTTTGTTGTCAGTAAAAGTATATTTATCATCTTTTAAATATAAGAAAATTACTTCTTTTTTAAAAAAGATTAACGTTATTAATATTATAACTATAAAAACCAATAAAATTTTTAGATATTTTATCAATTTAAAGCATCTTCAATAATCATTGAGATTAATTTATCAAAACTTATTCCTGCATTTTTAGCAATTTTTGGAACAAGGGAATGTTCTGTTAAACCAGGCAAAGTATTAATTTCTAATATATAGGGCTTAAGATTATTGTTAGTATCTAGCCTAAAATCAGCCCTTGTTAAACCTTTACATCCAAGAGAGTCATGTGCCTTAATCGCAAAATCATAAATCTGATTACATACATCATTATCTATATCTATTGGAAAAGTATACTTAGTATTTGTGTTTGAATATTTAGCCTCATAATCATACATTTTTTGTGAAAATTTTATTTCTATCATTCCCAATATTTTTTTATTAAAAATAGCAACTGAAACTTCTCTACCTTCAATAAATGGTTCTAAAATAACTTCCTTATTTGATAATTTAAGACCTTTTATATCTTGAGGATTATGAATTATTTTTATTCCTATACTTGAACCTCCATCTATTGGTTTAACTATGAAAGGAAAATTTAAATAATTTTTATTTAAAAGTTCTACTTCTTTTCCACTTACCCCTTCAGGAACATTAATTCCACATGATTTAAATATTCTCTTTGAAAATACTTTATTCATTGCTAATGCTGATGCCAAAACACCTGAACCTGTATAGGGAATTTGAAAAATTTCACACATACTTTGAATTGTACCATTTTCTCCAATTCCACCATGTAGAGCATTAAATACTAAATCAGTATTAAGTTTATTTTTATCCAAAAATTTAATTCCTTTTGTATCTATAACTTCAACTTTATGACCTAAATTCATTAAAGACTTTTTTATAGCCTTAGCTGAAAGAATTGAAACTTCTCTCTCTGTATCTCCTCCTTCTAAAATAGTAATATGCAAATTAAATTTCCTTTTCTAATCTTCCTATCCTTATAATTTCCCATTCGAGATTTACACCTAGTTTATTATAAACTCTATATTTTACTTCTTCACCTAATGTCTCTATATCACTTGCTGATGCATTGTTATAATTTATAATAAAATTTGTATGCAATTCAGATACTTTAGCTCCCCCTATAGATAATCCTCTACATCCTGCTTCATCTATTAATTTCCAAGCTTTAAAGCCCTTAGGATTTTTAAAAGTTGACCCACCAGTTAATGATTTAACTGGCTGGGATAGTTTACGAATTGACTTTATTTCTTTAATTTTTCTTTCAATATTCTCTTCTTTATCTTCCAATTTATTAAAATAAGCATCAAGTATTACTGCTTTATTTGGCAAAATTACTTTTCTATAACTCATTTTAAGCTGATCTTTGGTGATTTGATAAATACCATTTTTTCCATCTACTATTTCTATTTTTGTTAAAATATCAGATATATTTTTTCCATATGCGCCTGCATTCATTCTAACTGCACCACCAATAGTTCCAGGAATGCCAGAAAGAAATTCGTATCCTATTATATCATTTTTTTTTGCATAATTAGACAATGTCATATTTCTTACTGCTGCACCTACTACTAAGTGTTTTTTTAATTGGTAAATTTTATCAAATTTTTTATTTAACTTGATAGTCACACCAGGTATACCTCCATCTCTAATCAAAATATTTGAGGCACCTCCTAAAACAAATATATCAACATCACTACTTATGTTTTGTAAAAAAAAAGATAAGTCTTCTTTATCAGCAGGCTCAAATAATAAATCTGCATTTCCTCCAACCTTAAACCAACTAAAATTAGAAACTTTTGCATCAAGAGTTATATTTCCTCTTACTTTAGGAATATTTGATATAAACTTTGAATTCATTTTTTAATTTCTCATTAAAATATAAAAAAATATTTTATAATATTATTTGTTCCACCATTTTTCTAGCATTCCTAGAAATACTTCCTGCTCCTAAAAAAATAACATAATCACCGGTATTCGTAATATTTTCGAGCATTAATAACAAGTCATTAAAATTGTCCAATCCCCTAACATCTTTATGACCAGCTGAAAGTATAGAATTTATAATTTTATTCTTATTAATTTTTAACTTATTTTTTTCTCCCGCTTCATATATTTCTGTAACAAATAATATATCTGCATCGTGAAAAGAAACTGAAAACTCATCAAATAAATTATTTATCCTCGAGTATCTATGAGGTTCAAATATAGCTATTAATTTTCCTTCACATATAGATTTAGCCGCTTCTAATACACTTAAAATTTCTGTAGGATGGTGCGCATAATCATCAATATATGTTACACCTTTTTTATTACCAATAATACTAAACCTTCGTTCTACTCCTTTAAAATTTTTTAAAGTATCTTTAATTATATTTGTGTTTATACCCAACTCAATAGCCAATGCTATCGAGGCCAGAGCATTTCTAACATTATGTTTTCCAGGCATTGTAATTGATATATTTTTTATAATTTTATTTTTTAATTTCTCATTGCCATCTATTTTTACATCAAAATTTGTTAAACCATTTCTTACAGATAAATTAATTGCTTTAACATTAGCTTGATTATTAAATCCATATGATACTAGTTTTCTATACTTTATTTCTTTATACAATTTTTGAGTATCTGCATTATCTATGCATAAAAAAGCTACTCCATAAAAAGGAATATTTTCTATGAAATGCATGAAAGCTCGATATAAATTATTTTTATTACCATAAAAATCTAAATGTTCCTTATCTATATTTGTAACCACTACATAAGTTGATGGCAATCTTGTAAAAGTACCGTCGCTTTCATCTGCCTCAACAACCATCCAATCGCCTTTTCCTAACCTAGCATTACTTCCATAAGCCTCAATAATTCCACCATTTACTACTGTAGGATCATATTTAGCATTGTCTAAAATAGCACTTATAAGGGAAGTCGTGGTGGTTTTACCATGTGTTCCTCCTATAGCAATAGACTTTTTGAATCTCATTAACTCTGCAAGCATATCAGCTCGTCTTATTACAGGTATTCTCTTAACGTAAGCTGCATTTAATTCCACATTATTATTTTTAATAGCTGACGAAATTACCACTATAGATGCATCCTTAAGATGCTTTGCATCTTCACCTATATAAACCTTTACCCCTAATTCTTGTAAACGTTGAACATTTTTATTTAACGCTATATCACTCCCTGTAATTTTATATCCTAAATTAATTAAAACCTCAGCAATACTACTCATTCCTATCCCTCCAATACCAATCAAATGAATAGTTCCAAGATCTTTCATAAATTTAGACATATTTCTTCCTAATTTAATATGTTTGAAGCTAAATCAGCCAGTCTCTTAGATGCTCCTATAGTTATATGTTTTTTAGCATTTTGGGAGGCTATTAATAACCCATTATTATTAAAAATAATTTTTTTAAGTTTTTCAACTAATAATGACTCGTTATAAAGCTCTTTATCATTTACAATCCAACCAGCTCCAATATTTTCTATACATTTAGCATTTTTAAATTGATGACCATCTGCAGAATATTTTAAAGGTAGCATAATGGAAGGGCGTCCCGAAACCAAATTTTCAGACAATGTTCCTGAACCACATCGACATATCACTATATGGCTCCATTTTAATATTTTTGGATAGTTTTCAATAAATTCCATAATCTTAAAATTTATGCCTGCATTGACATATAATTTTTTCACAAATCTAATATTTTCTATTCTTACTTGCTGTATAATATTTATTTTATTTTTATCATTTTTTGAAAAAGCACATAGAGCCTTAGCAATGAATAAAGCCATATCTTGAGCTCCCAAACTTCCCCCTGTTATTAAAATATTAATTGGTTTATTTATAGAAATTGAGTATTTACTTTTATTTAATTTCTCTATTTCTTCTCTTACAGGCATTCCTATATTTACAAAATTATTTTGATGTATAACTCCTTCAATATTCTCAAAAAAATATGTAAACTTATGNATTTTATTTAATAATAATTTATTTGCACGACCTATAACTTTATTTCCTTCATGAAGAATAATTGGTATACTTATTAATTTACACACAATAACCGGGGCAACAGTTATATAACCTCCGAAACCAAAAACCACATTAGGTTTATTCATAAAAACTCTATAAAAAGATTCAAATAAACAACATACCAACAAAAATATTGATTTCATATTATAAATAAAATTGTTTTTTATAAAACCTTTTCCTGATAAAGAAAAAACCTTAATANATGAATTATTNTTCATTTCACTTAACACTCTGCTATACATTCTTTGATCTGTAAGAAAAATAATATTNTGGCCTCTTTTAATAAATTCTCTTGCTAATTCAAGAGCAGGATAAACATGACCTGCTGTTCCACCTGCAATTATCATAATATTTTTCTTATTCATTAGTTTTCAATTTCATTTGATTTTTTCGTTAATGCTAATACTACACCCATTCCTATTGAAGCAGAAACTAACGATGATCCTCCATAACTAATAAATGGAAAAGTAACACCGGTAGTAGGAACTAATCCTAAAGTAACAGAAACATTNAGCAATACTTGCATACCAAATATACTTAGCATTCCACCTACTGTTAACAATATGAACAAATCGTTCGTATTACGAATCTTTACAAAACCTCTTAAAACAATTGAACAGCATAACAATAAAATTATTATGCAAAATATTGCACCAAATTCTTCAGCTATAACAGGAAAAATAAAATCGGTGTGTGCATCAGGAATATAATTTTTAATCACTCCTGACCCTGGCCCCTTTCCAATTAAACCTCCAGATTCATAAGCAGCAAATGAGTTAGTAATTTGTTCCATTCCTGTACAATTAAGATTTGCAAAACAATCAATACGTTCTTTAACATGGTCAAAGACATTATACCCAATAAACACACCTAAAATTAAAATACCAAACATCAGAACTACCCACCTTAAAGATAACCCAGCCAAAAANAATTGTCCTGTCCATATAGACATAACAATTACTGACATACCTAAGTCCGGTTGCTTTAATAAAAGTAGTATAACTGTAAATAACAATATCGCAGAAATAATATTTGGTGATACATAATTAAAAATTTTGAAATTATCTTTATAAATTCTCGAAAATAATAAAGCAGTTATTATTACAAAAAATGGTTTTATAAACTCAGAAGGCTGAATAGAAAACATTCCAAATCTTAGCCACCTAGTTGCTCCATTAATGTCAGGACCATAAAACATAACTAATACTAATAATATTATACTTATTATAAAGCCTAGCAAACCAAATCTAATTATACCTTTTTTAGAGAAAAAAGAAGTAAATATCATACATATTAATGCTACNATCATGTACTTTATATGATTTTTAAAAAAATATAATTCTTCATAACCTTTATTTAAAGCCACACCTGAGCCTGCCGCAAAAATAATTAATGTTCCTATAACTGCTAAAGATAATATTTGGATAAAATTCCAATGATCTAAAGTTAACCACCATCGAGAAAATAAGCTATTATCATTTCTTGATATTAAAATCATTTCATCTCTAAATTAATTAGTATAATCATATACAAATTTTTTGAAACTTTCTCCTCTTAGCTCAAAATTATCAAATTGATCAAAAGAAGAACATCCAGGCGAAAATAATATTACTNTTTCATCCTGCATTAATTCAGCATATTTCATACTTTGCTTCAAGGCCATTTCTAATTTCATTGAATTTATAGAATAAAAATAATTTTTAAAATAACTACAAAACTGCTCTGAAGACTCTCCTATAAAGAAACCTGCTTTAATATCAGNAATATGATTCTTCAAAAAATTAAAACTTTCATTTTTTCTTCTTCCACCTGCTATCCATATTATATTTTTATAACAACTTAATGCTACTTTAGAGGAGCTCAAGTTAGTAGACTTTGAGTCATTAACAAATAAAATNTTCTTATAATTTTTTACCTCTTCAATTCTATGAGGAAGACCATTAAATTTTGGTAAAAAATTTTTAATTTTACTAAAGGAAATACCAAGTTTTAAAAGACAAGTAATAACGATAATTATATTTTCGATATTATGCAAACCCTTTAAGGTTGTAAGATTTGATATTTTTCCTAATATAACTTTTTTATTATTAAATGTACTTATTAGTTCTCCATTATCATTATATATTGTATTGGGTTTATTTTTTTNTTGTTGTAATTTCAATTAATTGCGGGCCATTTTTTTTCAATTTTAATTTATTAAAAATATTTTGTCCTTCTTTACTATNAGTATTTATAATTGCCACATCTGCAGAATCTTGATTCATAAATATTCTTTCTTTAGCTCTTACGTAATTTTTGAAGTTTCCGTGCCATTCAATATGATCTAATGACAAATTTGATAAAATTGCTATATTAGGTTTTAAATTTTTCATAAATGCCANTTGATAAGAAGATAACTCTAANACATAAGTCATCTTATNTTTAATNCCATCATTNGACATANATGGTATCCCTATATTTCCTCTTAAGGCAGAATTAATTTTATTAGCTGATAATAAAAAATTTGTTAAAGATGCAATTGTACTTTTTCCATTTGACCCAGTTATTGCAATACACTTATCGTTAGCTGAATAAATATCTTGCCAAAATAAGTCTAAGTCTCCAGTAATTAAAAGGTTTATTTTTTTTGCTAATAAAATAACAGGATGATTTAATTTTATTCCTGGGCTAACAAATAATAAATCTAGTTTTTGTAAATTTGCAATGTTATTTAAGTCAAATACTTTATAAGTTTCTTCATTAAACTGTTCTCTAATATTTTTAAAATCATCCCAAATATGAATATTTACATCTTTATTTTTAAAATAATTAAGTACTGAAATACCAGAAATACCTAACCCAAGTATTCCTATTTTGTTTATATATTTATTTTTATATATATAAGCCATTCTATCTTAATTTTAATGTAGCCAAACCAATTAATGCTAATATTACAGCAATTATCCAAAACCTTATAACAACAGTTGACTCCGACCATCCTTTTTTCTCAAAATGATGGTGTAAGGGAGCCATTCTAAAAATTCTTTTACCAGTTAGCTTAAATGAAAATACCTGAACAATAACGGAAACTGCTTCTAATACAAATAAACCACCCACTATAGCTAAAACTATTTCATGTTTTATAATGATACTTATAACACCTAATGCAGCCCCTGCTGATAAAGAGCCAGTATCGCCCATAAACACACTTGCTGGTGGAGCATTATACCATAAAAAACCTATTCCTGCTCCAGCAAGACTAGCACAGAATATTACTAGCTCTCCACTTCCTTCTATGTAATGAAGATTTAAATAATTTGAAAATATTACATTACCTACTAAATATGCTATCAATCCAAATACGCTTATTGCAATAATTATTGGTACTATGGCTAAACCATCAAGACCATCCGTCAAATTTACAGCATTAGATGAACCAACAACTACCAAACAAGCAAAAATACAATAGAAAAATATGTTTAAATATATAAAACTATCTTTAACAAAAGGAAAAGCTACTACCCCTCTGACGTTTTCGGGTGAAATACTGTATATCCATATAGATGCCAAAGTAACTATCAATAATTGAAAAAATATTTTAATTTTACCGGATAAACCTCTGTGATTATTCTTAGATACTTTTAAATAGTCATCAAAAAAGCCTATAGCACCAAAAGCAAAAGTTATGTATAGGACAATCCATATATATACATTATTTATGTCAGCCCATAAAACTGAAGATAATACTAATGCCCCTAATATGATTACCCCACCCATAGTAGGCGTTCCTCTTTTTATTTCTAAATGCCATTTAGGACCATCTAATCTAATGGGTTGCCCTTCATTTTGCTTAGATTTAAGCCAATTTATTATTTTAGGCGAAAAAATAAAAACTATTATTAAAGAAGTGATGAATGCTGCAACACTTCTAAATGATAAATATCTAACAATATTTAAAAAACTATATTCCTCTATAAGAGAGGATAAAAAAAGATATAACAATTAAATATTCTCCTCATTGTTAGAAAATATATTTTTAATATAACTTACAATTATTTCCATTGACATAGATCTAGAACCTTTAACTAATATAAAATCATTAGGTTTAATAAAATCAATATAACCAGAAGTAATTACTGATTTAGAATTTACATTCCAAAAACATTTAATGTCATTCTTTAATAAATTATATATACCTTTCGTTTTATTACCTACAAATATTATTATATCTATCCTATTCTTCATTATATTTTCAACTAAAGATAAGTGTAAAGATTTTGAATAAGTACCTAATTCACTCATTTCTCCTAAAAATAAAATTTTTCTATTGCTGCCTGCTATTTCGCTAAATAAATTTATTGATGCTTTAACAGAACTAGGATTAGCATTATAGGAATCGTCAATTATAACTATTTTACCGTTATCATGTGATAAAACTAATTTATTTCCTCTACCAGAAGGCAAAATAGAATTAGATAAAGAATTTAAAGCAATTTTAATATCTAAATTAAGTAAAATTAAAGTTGCTAGTACTGATAAAGAATTTATAGCCTGATGAAAACCTTCAAAATTTATTTTATAAATATATTTTATACCAAATGCTTCAGCTTCTATTTTTTGATAGTCAATTAATTGTTTTCTTTTCAACAATTTTATATCTGCATTTTTATTATTTCCAAATGTAATAAAATTTTTTACTCCGTTTTTTTTTGCTATATCAATAGTTTTATCAAAACCTTTAAAATCTTTATTTATTATTGCAGTTCCATTTTTATTTAAACCCTCAAATATCTCTGATTTTGCTTTTATTATTTCATCTTCCGAATCAAAATTTCCAATATGAGCATCCGTTATATTAGTAATTATAACTATATCAGGGTTTACTAACTTACTTAATGGCCTAATCTCATTGGCATGATTCATACCTATTTCAAACACTCTATATTTACTTGAACTAGGCATATTAATTAATGAATATGGGACCCCAGTATAATTATTATAACTATCACGATTAGCATATACCTTAGATACGCTATTCAATGCAGTTTTCAACATCTCTTTTGTAGATGTTTTACCTGAACTACCAGTAATAGCTATAGTTTTAGAGTTATCAATTTTTTTAACTCTTTCTAAAGATGAAAGGGCTATAGAAATTATACTTTCATATACATCTTTGACCTTAAATATAATTATATCATCAGTATTTATATCAATTTTTTTACTAGTTATTAAACCTTTTGCTCCTTTCTTAATAGCACTTTCAATAAAATCATGCCCATCAAAATTCTTTCCTTTAAGCGCAATAAATAAAGAGCCTTCTTTAACTTCTCTACTATCAATTTCAACCGAATTAAATTGAACATCTTTCAAAATTTTTATATTTAATATTTTAGCTAAATCTTTAGAATTCCAAATAAGTGTATTTTTATTGCTATTCATAATTTGACTCTTGAACAAAATCTAAAATTTCGTTTTTATCGTTAAAATATATTAAACGGTTATTAATTTCTTGGGTATCTTCATGCCCTTTACCAAGCACTAATAACAAATCTCCTTTTTTTAAATTACTTATAGCTAACATAATTGCTTTCTTTCTATCAGGCTCCTCTATCGCGTTAGGACATTTTGAAATAATTTCATTTCTTATGATTTTAGGGTCCTCGCTTCTAGGGTTATCATCTGTAATATAAATAATATCGGCATATTCATTTGCTATTTTCCCCATCATAGATCTTTTACCTTTATCTCTATCTCCTCCGCACCCGAATACAATACATAATTTATTACTAGTATGTGGTCTAGATTCTAATAATACATTTTTAAGCGCATCCGGGGTATGCGCAAAATCTACGAAGATTCTTGCTTGATTAACATTACAAATATATTCCATTCGTCCAGGAGGTGATGAAATATCTTTCATACTATTAATTAAAGTATTAAACGGCACGCCAGTTTCTAATAAAATTGCCATAGAAGTAATTAAATTATTTACCTGAAAACCTCCTATTAAATTAGTAGAAAAAGAATCTTTAAAATTTTTATAATGAACTTTTACAAGTTGCTCACCAGTCTTCAATACTTTTATTTGGTAAGAAAAGTCAGAATTATATTTTTGTCCAACCTTTAATATTTTTAATTTATTCTTTAAAGCAATTTCTTCAAATTCTTTATACTCTTTAATTGAGTCATTAATAATTGCTAAACCATTTTTTGAAACTTTACTAAATAATTTTAATTTAGCCATTTTATAGTTTTTATAACTTAAATGATAATCTAGATGGTCTCTAGATAAAGTAGTTATAGCAGCAATAGAAATACTTAAACCTCCAATCCTATTTTGATCAATACCATGACTTGAGGCCTCTATAATTACATTTTTAAAATTATTCTTATTTAAATAAGCCAATTGTTCATAAATTAGATCTATATTAGGAGTAGTTAGGTCAGTTTTATATATATTCTTTCCATCAAAAACTCCTAATGTTCCTATAGAAGCAGACTTTATACCAATCTTATGCCAAATATTATTAACAAACCATGCTACTGATGTTTTACCATTAGTACCAGTAACGGCAACAATATTTTCAAAATTCAATTTGTAATACCTAGCACATAATCTACCATATAATTCGCTTGGACTAGCATGATTTAATACTACAATATCTTCTAAATCACTATAGGTATGATACAGATCAGAATTTACAAGTAAAACTTTTGCACCTTTTTTAATGGCTTCATCAATATATAAATTTGCATTATTAGTAAGAACTGCAAATAAATAATCTTTTCTGATACTTCTAGAATCTGTAGAAAGTCCTTTTACCAGTATACTTTTTTCTTTTATACTTAATTTAATTTCATCTAAAACTAAGTTTGATAATTTGATCATATTGTAAACTCTATTAACAATTAATATTTAGTTTTTAGAATGTATTTCATTATAAGTTATGCTTTTTTCAGATAAAATTGGAGCTATTTCTGAAATTAAATCTTTCGTTAAAGGTACGGCATTAAATCCAGCTGTCCTTCCTAAAATATTCCCTGTAGCTTTTGGTTCATCAACCAAAATGAAAATAGTGTATTTTGGGTCCTCTATTGGTAAAAAACTAATAAACGAAGACACCACTTTTTTATGATTATAAACTCCATCAACAACTTTAATTGCTGTTCCAGTTTTTCCACCTACTATATAATGTTCAGATTGGACCTTTTTTGCTGTACCTCCCTCATTTTCTACTACATCTCTATACAACTTCCTCATAATATTACTTACATTTTTTTTAAAGACTTGTATGTAAGGTCTATCATAATATTTTTTATCTATAACGAACAATGGTTCAATAAATTTTCCATCATTTACTGTTGCATTTAAAGCCGCTATAGCATTTAAAGGTGAAACCGAAATTCCATGTCCATAAGATTTTGTAGCTATATGAATATCTCTATTAGACTCTTGAATTAAAGGATACTGAACTTCTGGAATACCCGTATCTAGAATTGTATCTAGTTTTAACTTATTAAAATAGTAAGTTTGTTTTTCTTTTCCTAAATTTAATGCTATTAAAGCACTTCCAATATTTGAAGAATAAACAAAAATTTCCTTAAAATTTAAAAATTTATTTTTCGGATGATCATCTCTAATTTTTTTATTATTAAGTATTAGAGGTTTAGTAGCGTCATAAGTATTATCAATCTTAATTAAATCTTCATTTAAACTAGAAGCAATTGTAAAAGACTTAAATATTGATCCTAATTCAAAAACAGCAGCGGTTATTTGATTTATAGTGGGACTAAAATTATTATAAATATTTGGACTAAAACTAGGCAAACTTACTGCTGCAATAATCTCAGCATTCTTTGCATTCATAACAATTCCTACTGCACCTTTATATTTGTAAATATCAAAACCCTGATTCAAAATTTTATTTAACTTATATTGTATTCTGCTATCTATCGTTAAATAAATATCCTCTCCATTACTAAGCCTTTCATTATATTTTAATTCTATCCCAGATAAACCGTTTTTTCCTTTGCCTACATAACCTACTATATGACTGATTTCTTCATTATATGGATAAATTCTTAAAAATTCTTTTTCAAAATTTAATCCAGGTTCCCCAATTTTATTTATTTTTTTTGCTATATTAGGCTCTAAATGCCTAGCTATATATGTAAACCTTTTGTCACTCATAAACTTATTTAATATTATTTCTTCCTCTAAATTAGGTAATATATTATTAATTTTTTTAGCTACAATTCTAGGATTTATAACTTTATGATTATTTGAATATAATGACCAAGTGGGAAGTGAGACAGCTAATATATTTCCATTTCTATCTAATATTTTTCCACGTTTTTCATTTTTAATAATATTATTTAAAGTAATTTCTTTTTCTTTAAAAGGATGAGATAACTTAATTAATTGAATATTAACTATTAAAAAAGTTACAAAAAAAACAACCGAAATAACTATTATTCGTTGCTTACATTTTTCTAATAAAGATTTATCTATTCCATCTAAATATATTCTTTTATTAGAATCCAAAACTATTCACTCATTACTAATTAATCTCTTTGTCTTCTTAAAAATGTAGGAATATCTAACATATCATCTTCATTTTTTTCTGAATTATTTTTTACAGATATATTTTTGTTTAAAGATAACTCTTTAGTCTCTTTTGTTACTAAGTTTTCATCTTCTTTTTTATTAATACTTATATTATTTAAATTTTTATTTTCTATTTTTTTCTCTTTTACAATTTTTGGTTCTTCTTTACTTTTTAAACTAGATCCAAAAAAAGACTTTGAAGCAAACCTTTTAATTAATCCGTTACTTTCTTTATCTTGTTCTTCATCCACTACAATATTTTCATTCGTTGAGGACGCATTTAAAACTTCTGCTTCTGTAAATGGATCCATTTCAATCTTTTTTTCTTCAATAATATCTTTTTCTACAACTATTTCGGGGGCAGGGGGAATAAAAGATTCTTTTTCAGTATGTAGTTTTTTTTCTAAAACAACTTGATCAGATTCCTGCTGATTTAAATATTGATCACCACTATTAGGCTTTATATCATCATTTGGGGATTCTGTTTTTAAAATAGTATTTGAAAAACTTTCTAAGTTATTTTCTTCATTAATAGTTTTATTCTTATCATTTGTACTATCTATATTTTTAATTATATTAGATTTTATATTATCAACCGGGTCAGTTTTTTCCTCACCATCTATTCCTGTTGCTACAACTGAAACCCGAATACTATTGTGCATACTATCATCTTGAGATGCTCCGAATATAAGATTCACATCTTCATCCGATAATTGTCTTATATGATCAACAATTTCATCTACTTCAAATAAGGTTAAATCTGGTCCTCCAGTAATATTAATTAATACACCTCTAGCGCCAGCTAACTTAATGTCGTCTAATAAAGGGTTTTCGATTGCTGCTTGTGCTGCTTCTAATGCTCTATTATCGCCCTCTGCATCTCCAGTTCCCATCATGGCATTACCCATTTCCATCATAACGGACCTTACATCAGCAAAATCTAAATTTATAAGTCCAGGCATGACCATTAAATCAGTTACACCACGAACACCAGAATATAAAACTTTATCAGCCATTTTAAAAGAATCTGCTAAAGTTGTTTGTGCATTTGCTATACGAAATAAATTTTGATTAGGAATGACAATTAAAGTATCAACTGATTTTTCTAATTCTGTTAAACCTTCTTCTGCCAATCTCATTCTATTCTTACCTTCAAATTGGAATGGTTTTGTTACACAACCTACTGTTAAAATACCTCTTTCTCTTGCTGCCTGAGCAATAACAGGAGCAGCACCAGTACCAGTTCCTCCACCCATACCAGCTGTTACAAATAACATATTTGTGCCATCAATATGCTCTAATACTTGGTCTAAAGATTCATCTGCCGCAGCTCTTCCTATTTCAGGCCTAGCTCCAGCTCCTAAACCTTGTGTTACATTTGCTCCTAATTGCACTCTTAGCTGTGCTTGAGAATTTGCTAAAGCTTGTGCATCAGTATTTGCTACTAAAAACTCAACACCTTCTAAATGAGCAGAAATCATATTATTTACAGCATTACATCCTGCCCCTCCTACACCTACTACAGTAATTCTAGGCTTTAATTCATGCGTTGGCGGCACACTAATATTTATAGACATTTTTTTTCCCCAATTTGTTAAAAATTTATATACCTTCTTCTATAAAAAATTCTTAAATTCTAATTTTCATTTTTGCTTACTAAAAATAACTTTCCTTTATAATTTTCCAAATCAACTATTGGAATTGGCTCTAATTTTAAAAATTTATTATTCATTAATTCTATATTTTTTGCCTGAGTGATATATGACCATTCAACTTCTGCTAATTCTATTTCCTTCTCAATCTTATTAATCTTTTTATCTAATATTCTTATTTTTGTTTCCTCACTTTTTATTTCACTTCTAAGCCACATGGACCAAAATGTTCCTGAAATACAAACGAACATAATTATAAAAGTAAATATTTTCATTAGGCTGCGTCTGCAAAATCAGAATTTTTTTCTGCAGCCCTTAATTTTGCACTCCTTGCTCTTGGGTTTATTTTATTATTTTTTTCACTGCTTTTAATTGTCTTCTTTGTTAATAAACTAAATATAATATTTTTATCAGATGGATTGTTATATATATCTAAAGAATGTCGATAAGGGTTTTCAATTAAACCGCAATTTATTTTAAGAAAATTTTTTACTATTTTGTCTTCCAAAGAATGAAAACTTATTACTACTAACCTCGCTCCTGGTGCTAAAAGCTTTTTTGTATCTTCTAGCGCTTGTTTTATTTCTTCTAATTCGTTATTTACCTTAATCCTAATAGCCTGAAATGTTTTAGTCGCAGGATCAATTTTTTTATTACTTTTGTGCCCAATGGCCTCACGTATAATTTTTGCTAATTCAAATGTAGTTGTTATAGGCTTGCTTTTTTTATAATTAACAATGGCCTTTGCAATTTTGCGAGATTTATATTCTTCTCCATACTTATAAATCAAATTACTCAATTCTTTTTCATCATATTCATCAATAATATCAGCTGCGGTTGGTCCTTCTTGACTCATTCTCATATCTAAGGGGCCATCATAACGAAAAGAAAAACCTCTTTCTGAATTATCTATTTGCATAGATGACAAACCAAAATCAAACAAAATACCCCCATCAATTTTATCAATACCGTGTTTTTCTAATAAAACTTTTAAATTGCCAATATTTCCCTCTATTAATTGAAAATTATTAGGATATTCTTTCTTCAATTTTTGCCCATAAATTTTTATGTTTGGGTCCCGGTCTATTGAATATAATCTACAATCTGCAGAGGATAAAATCATGGAAGAATGTCCTCCTGCCCCAAATGTTCCATCTACATATGTCCTGCCTTTCCTTATATTTAAAAAGAACTTTACCTCTTCTTCCAGAACAGGAATATGATCAACATTTTTTGTATCTTTATTAACTATCATCGTTAATCAAACCTTTTAAAATCATATTTATTTTCTTCTCTTATCCATATATGCCTTAGCTTTATCAAAGTATTTATCAAATATGACAGGATCCCAAATTCTAAACCTTCTTCCCATCCCCACAAATAAAGCCTCATTATTAATGCCAGCTTCATTTTTGTACAAATCTGGCAAAACTACTCTTCCTTCATTATCAAAGGACAAAACTGAGCCACCGAAAATTATAGTGGACTCATATTCATTATTTTCTAGAAGAGGGTCGTTTTCATCTAATCTAGATTGTAAAATTTCTAAATATTGTTTAGGAAAAGCATCAATAGTTTTCTCTACTAAGGAAGATTGAGCTATAATACCCGAAAAATTTTCTCCAATTAACTTAGGCCTCCATGAAGCAGGCACGGAGACTCTTCCTTTTTTATCAACTTTATTTAAATATCTTCCAATAAAATCAGACACTATACATTCCTATATTTGTCCATATTTTGGTAAAATATGGGTTTATATAGTAATATCATGGGAATTTATGGGCGTCAAATATTGATTACAATATTTGTAATGGTTTGTCAGGCAGCCTGTAAGCCGGGTTCTGTCAGGAGTGACTATTCATCTAGAATGCTTGTTACCAAACATCTCTTGCAACCTACCCAAACAACACGTTGGAAATACCGTTGCTATATAAATATAGCCAGTTGTTTCTATTTGGTCTTGCTCCCAGCGGGGTTTACAAAGCTATTTCAGTTACCTGAAACACGGTGTGCTCTTACCACACCATTTCACCCTTACTTTAATATAAAGCGGTATATTTTCTGTTGCACTTTCCCTAGAGTTTCCTCTGCCGGGCGTTACCCGGCGCTGTATTTCCATGGAGCCCGGACTTTCCTCTCTAAATTATAGAGCAGCCACTCAGCTACCTGACAAAGTCAAAATATAATATTTTTTAAATAATTCAATATAAAGATCTATTTTTTTTAAATTCTTCACTTACAGAATAAGCAATATTTACTATATTTTCATTGATTAACAAACTTTTATCTCTAGGAACAAAATGTCTTTTAAAAGCTCTTATGATATAATTTAAATTTAACTCAACATCATAACCTATTTGCTGTAAATAGTGCTCAATATCTCTCTTTTGGTTTTTAGGTGTAATTATTTTTTTCGGCCATATAGCAAGGTTTTCTCGAGCTAATCTTTTCCAATTAAATTTCTCTCCGGGATCTTTTTTTCTATTAGGAGCAATGTCAGAATGTCCCAATACTCGATCAGAGCTAATAAAATATTTCTGTTTAAGAATTTTTATTAAAAATTCTAAAGACTTATATTGTTTATTAGTAAAATTACTATAATTATTATAGTGACCAGGATTACAAAGCTCAATCCCTATAGATGTCTCATTTAAATTTTTTCTACCTAACCACTTTGATACTCCTGCATGCCAGGCAACTTTTCTATCTTCTACCAATTGCCACACTAAACCATTCCTATTTATAAAATAATGAGAACTAACTTTTGCATTAGGATCACACAATCTATGAATAGCCTCATCTGAACTATTCATACCTGTATAATGGATAATTATCGTGTCTATTACCTCTTTGTCTTTTCTGATAGAAAAATTGGGTGATGTGATATTTGAAATAATATTCATTTAAAATTTATTTTCTACTTTTATTAATTCTATCATACGCACTATTTATTTCAGACAATCTCTCATTAGCAAAACGTACAAACTCTTCCGGCAAACCCTTAGAAACAAGATTATCAGGATGATAATCTTTAACTAATTTTAAATAACTTTCTTTTATTTTTTTATCCGAGTCATTAGCATTACATGATAAAATTTTATAATCTTTTTCTAATGCATTTAAATCAATGTTAAAATCTGAATTATTAAAACCAAATCTAATAGAATCTAATATATTTTCTGGCATGCCAAATATTTTTGAGATGTTTGTAATCATTTCTAATTCTTTAGGATGTAAAGATCCATCAGCAAGTGCTATTTTAAATAAAGCAGTAATGAATTCCACATATAAACTTTCTTGGTCACCAAAAACATCTTTGAGTTGTTTTGCATATACTTCATAACCATCAGAACTAAGTTTAGCTTTATTATAAATTTGACCAATTGCAGACTCATCACTTGATTCAAAATCAAAAATTGATCTAAATGTTTCTATTTCATCTTTAGTAACTTTCCCATCCGCTTTTGCAATTTTTGCTGATAATACTATTACACCTGTTGCAAAAGCCATTTGTTTATCATTAGCACTAAATTGACTATTATTGATTATTTTTTTAGTATCAATTTTTCTAATTTTATCTACGCCATGGCCAACCGCCAACCCTAATACAGCCCCTAATGGCCCTCCTAAAACAAGACCTGCTCCTCCAACTAACAATTTTCCCCATACTGACAAAAAAACAACTCCTAAACTAATTATTGTTTTTATTTTATATTCTATTTGATAATTATAATATAGTTTTAATTTTTTGAGGGAGAAGATTATTGAATAATAATAAATGGAATTTTTGGATTGATAGAGGCGGCACCTTCACAGATATAGTCGCTAAAGACCCTAAAGGTAATATTCATACAAAAAAAATACTTTCTAACAAACTATCTTCATCTCAAGATGCTGTACTAGAAGGCATTCAATATTTTACTAAAAATAGTAAAACTGCAATTTCTTCAAAAAATATAAATGAAGTTGTAATGGGAACTACTGTAGCTACAAATAGTTTATTAACCCAAAAAGGTGAAAAAACTGCTTTGTTCATAACTAAAGGTTTTAAAGATGCTTTAAAAATTGGAGACCAAACAAGACCAGACATTTTTGCAAGAGCTATAAAACCAAGAACACCATTATACACAAATGTCTATGAAATAAATGAGAGAATATCAAGTAATGGTCGTGATATAATAATTCCAGATCATAAAGAAATAGAAAAACAAATGAAAAATGCATTAAAGAAAGGATGCAAATCTGCAGCTATAGTTTTAATGCATTCTTGGTATCATCCTAAAAATGAAAAATTAATAGAAAAAATTGCAAAATATATTGGTTTTAAGTATGTAATTTCTAGTCATAAGATTGGGCCTCTTATTGGAATAATAGGTAGAGGAGATACTACAGTTGTTGATGCTTACTTAACACCTGGATTAAAAAAATATACATCCTATATTCATAAAAGTTTAAATAAAATAAATTTATTTTTTATGAAATCATCAGGAGGTTTGTCATCTTATCAAAACTTTACAGGAAAAGATGCTGTATTGTCTGGGCCTGCCGGAGGAGTTATAGCTGCCGTAGAAATAAATAAAAATAATAAAGACTTTTCTGGAATTATTGGAATTGATATGGGAGGAACTTCTACAGATGTTTTTCATTATAAAGGTGAATATGAAAGATCAAATGATAATATCGTAAAAAATAATAAGATAAAAGTTCCCATGTTAAAAATAAATACAATAGCAGCTGGAGGAGGTTCAATTGTTGCTTTTGATGGACAAAAAATTACTGTGGGACCAAAAAGTGCTGGAGCTATTCCTGGTCCTGCATGTTATGGTTTAGGTGGACCAGCTACTATAACGGATTGCAATTTAATACTTGGTAGAATTCAACCTTCTAATTTTCCTAATATTTTTGGCAAATCTGGAAAAGATGGAATAGATATTATTGCATCTGAAAGAGCATTAAAAAAAATTACACAAAAAATTTACGAAACGACTAAAAGTAAAATTAGTATTTATAAATTAGCTGAAGGCAGCTTAAATATTGCTATTGAAAATATGGCTAATGCAATTAAACACATTTCTGTAGAGAGAGGACATGATATTAAAAACCATGCTTTGGTAGGGTATGGTGCAGCGGCTGGACAACATGTATGCCATATAGCCGATGTATTAAGTATGAAGAATATATTATTGCATCCATTATCAGGAGTATTGAGTGCCTATGGTATGGGCTTTGCTCAATTAAAAACAATAAAAAACCAAACTGTAGAATTAGATTTTGAAAAAAAATTTAACAAACTTAGTTTCATTTATAAAAACTTAGAAAAACAAGCGATAGATGAATTAAAACTAAGCAATCCAAATATTAATAAAAAAAATATTAAAATTATAAAAAGAATTAACATAAAATATGAAGGAACAGATAGTAAAATTTTATTAGCTTATAAAAATAAAAACCTATGTGAAAAAAATTTTAAAACAAAATATAAAAATAGATTTGGTTTTTTACATTTAACCAGAAAGTTAATTATTGATAGCATAGAAATAGAGGCCAATTATAATAAAAAACATAAGGTTGAACAAAGATTAATATTTAATGAAACACAAAATACAATAATAAAAAAATATTGTACTATACATATCAAAAGCAAAAAAATAAAAATACCTTACTATAATAGAGATGAGTTATATGCCAATAAAACTATTTATGGTCCTGCAATTATTTTTGAAAAAACTTCAACTATTTATATTAAAGAAAACTGGAAAGCAAAAATATTAGCTAACGAACAAATTCACTTATTAAAAATAAAAAACACCAAAGACAAATTTTATAATGATAAAAAAGCAGATCCAATCAGATTAGAAATATTTAATAACATGTTTATGTCTATTGCAGAAGAAATGGGTGTGGTATTAAAAAACACAGCTTATTCTATAAATATAAAAGAAAGATTAGATTTTTCCTGTGCATTATTTGATAACAAAGGAGGTTTAATAGCTAATGCCCCTCATATTCCTATTCATTTAGGTGCAATGAGCGAAAGTATAAAATATGTTATTAAAAAAAATAAAAATAATATGAATGATGGAGATAGCTTTATTCATAACAATCCATATTATGGTGGAACGCATCTCCCAGACATAACTGTAATAACGCCAATATTTATAAAAAAAACAAAAAAACCAAATTTTTATGTAGCTAGTAGAGCCCACCATTCTGACATAGGTGGTAGCACCCCCGGTTCAATGCCTTCTATGTCTAAACATATTGACGAAGAAGGTGCAGTGTTTAATGGAGAAAAAATTGTTAATAAAGACAAATTAAATGAAGAAAAAATTATAAATATTTTTAATTCAAGTTCTTTTCCTGCGAGAGACACTAATACAAATATGGCAGACCTATCAGCGCAATTAGCTGCGGCAAATATTGGTAAAAAAAATATAATAAAAATGACAAAAAAATATGGGATCAATACTGTAAATAGTTATATGAAACATGTAAAAAATAATGCAAATCATGCAATTAAAAAAATACTTACTAAAATGAAAAATGGTTCTTTTGAATGTCAAATGGACAATGGTTCTATTATTAAATTAAAGATAATAGTAAATAAAAAAAATAAAACTGCTGTATTTGATTTTACAGGAAGTTCTAAACAAACTTGCGATAATTTCAATACACCTAAAGCAGTAACTAGATCTGCAATTCTATATGTATTGAGGACGTTAATTAAAGACAAAATTCCATTAAATGACGGTTGTTTAGAACCTATAAAAATAGTTATTCCTAAAAAGTCTATACTTGACCCAATATACCCTGCAGCTGTTGTTGCAGGAAATGTAGAAACTAGTCAAACTATAGTTGATGTAATAAATGGAGCCTTAAATATTCAAGCCGCTTGCTACGGAACAATGAGCAACTTTACTTTTGGAAATAAAATTTTTGGATATTATGAAACAATTTGTGGAGGAGAAGGTGCTAGCAATAATCACCATGGAACAGATGCAGTTCAATGTCACATGACAAATACAAGATTAACTGATCCTGAAATACTAGAATTAAGATACCCTGTAAAACTAAATAACTTTAGCATAAGAAAAAACAGTGGCGGAATTGGCAATTTCAAAGGAGGAAATGGAACTATTAGAGAAATAGAATTTTTAAAGAAAATGACCGCAGTAATTTTATCAAACCGAAGAGTGGTTAAACCTTTTGGAATTAAAGGAGGAAAACAAGGAGCTAAAGGTTCAAATATTTTATATAAAAAAAATAATATTAAACCTATAAAACTTCATTCTAGCAATAAAATAATAGTAAAAAAAGGAGACAAAATCGTCATTAAAACGCCTGGTGGAGGTGGGTATGGTAAAAAAGCAACACTCTAATATATTTTATAAATTTTATAATATCGTTTTAACCTAGATTATACTATATTTAGATAGATAATGTATAGATACGGCAAATAAATGATAATCAAAAATATTAAAAATATTTTAATTTTATTANTAATNCTAGGACTATTAGCAAATTGCGCTTCAAGTCCAGATACAGTTGGCAAACAAGAAGACGACCCTTTCGAGTCAATAAATAGGGAAATATTTGCGTTCAATGATAATGCAGACAAATATATTATAGGTCCAATAGCACATACTTATAGAGATGTAGTTCCTGACCCAGTTCGAGACAGCATAAGAAACTTTCTATTAAATTTAAAACAGCCACTAAGTGCTATAAATGCAACTTTACAAGGNGATTTTANAAGNGGAGCTTCCGCAGTTGGAAGATTTACAATTAATAGTACAGTAGGAATTTTAGGTTTGTTTGATGTAGCAAATTATATTGGATTAGAACCTATAAACGAAGACGCAGGCCAAACTTTAGGTGCTTGGGGAGTAGAACCAGGACCATATATAGTGCTACCTCTATTAGGGCCTTCTTCCACAAGAGATCTAATAGGAAAAGTAGGAGATTGGTTAATTGACCCTGTAGGATTATACCTAATTAGACAAGACCACGAAGATATTTTAATAGCTACTAATGTTACTCAAGCAATTGATACTAGAGTAGAATTAGATGGAGTGATTGAAGGGTCCCGAAAAAATTCCTTAGACCCTTATGCAATAATAAGAACCATGTATTTACAAAGAAGAGCTCAACAAATAGCGAATGAAGAAAAAGAAGAAACATCTATATATGATATTGATATAGATATTGAATTAGATGATGATGACTTTTAATTATTAGGAAGAGAATTTATATGTATACACTAATAAAAAAGATTATTTTAATCGGATATTTTATTTTATTTAACAGTTTTTCAGCCTTTGCAGTTGATGAAAACGAAGCTAAAATATTTATAGAAAGAGTTGGTCAAGAAGCCATAAATATTCTTAAAATTCCCATTGAAAATATAAAACAAAGAGAAGTTTTATTTNGACAAATGTTTGATAATAACTTTGACAAAAAACTTATTCATAGAGCAATCATTGGAAAAAAAGCTGCAAAAGGAGCAACAAAAGAAGAGTTGATTAGATTTGGCAAAGCTTTTGATAAACATATAGTTAAAGTATATGCCTCTCAACTAGGGGTTTATTCAAATCAACTTTTTATAATTGATGATGCTAAAAACATTAATAAAAAAGATACTATAGTTTCTTCCCATATTGAGCACGAAACAGCTCCTCCTTTAAGAATAGACTGGAGATTAAGAGATAGAGGCATAGGAATAAAAATTATTGACATTTCAATAGAAGGTGTAAGTCTTTTAGCCACTAAAAGAGCAGATTTTGGAGCTTCAATTAAAAATGGAGGACTTAGCGAATTAATTATAGACTTGGAAACAAAAAATAATCAAAATTAACTTATCATCTANATATAGGTTTGTATTTAATCCTTTTCGGTGTATCAGCATCTTCTCCAATTCTTCTTTTTCTATCTTGCTCATATGACTCATAATTACCTTGGAACCATTCAACATGACTAGAACCTTCAAAAGCTAAAATATGTGTAGAAACTCTATCTAAAAAATATCTATCATGACTAGTAATTAATGCACAACCAGTAAAATTATATAAAGCCTCTTCCAAAGCTCTCAAAGTTTCTACGTCTAAATCATTTGTTGGCTCATCTAACATCAAAACNTTTGCTCCAGACTTCAACATTTTAGCTAAATGAACTCTATTTCGTTCTCCACCTGATAGCTGACCTATTATTTTTTGTTGATCTCCACCTTTAAAGTTAAACCAAGACACATAAGCTCTACTTGGAACAGTTTGCTTNCCTAAAACANTTTCTTCATCACCACCACTTATTTCTTCCCAAACAGTTTTATTATTTTCTAGAGAATCCCTATTTTGATCTATATAACCAAGATTTACACTCTCCCCTAATTCAATAGAACCAGAATCAGATTTTTCTTTACCAGAAATCATATTAAAAAGAGTAGTTTTGCCTGCACCATTTGGACCTATTATTCCTATGATAGCTCCCCTTGGAATCTTTACAGATAGATTTTCTATTAATAATTTATCCTCAAAAGCTTTATTAATATTCTTTAATTCAATTACATTATTACCTAACCTCTCTCCTACAGGTATTACAATTTGTTGTGGAGCAGGACCTCTCTCTTTAGCATTTGCTTCGGCAACTAGAGACTCGTAAGCATTTATTCTAGCTTGGGATTTAGCTTGTCTGGCCTTAGGACTTTGTCTTACCCAACTTAATTCATTTTCTATAGTTTTTTGTAAAGAAGCTTCTTCTCTTNCCTCTTGAAGCATACGTTTAGACTTTTGCTCTAACCATAAAGAATAATTACCTTCAAAAGGTATTAAATTTCCTCGATCTATTTCTAGTATCCAACCCGCAACATTATCTAAAAAATATCTATCATGTGTAATAGCCACCACAGTTCCTGAAAAATCTGCTAAAGTTTTCTCTAACCATGCTACTGATTCAGCATCTAAATGATTAGTAGGCTCATCTAATAATAACATATCAGGCTTAGATAATAATAACGCACAAAGAGCTACTCGTCTCCTTTCTCCTCCAGATAATTCCGAAATTTTACTATTACCTGCAGGGCACCGTAAAGCGTCCATTGCAATTTCTATATGTCTTTCTATTTCCCATCCATCTACTGCATCTATTTTTTCTTGTAATTCTCCTTGTTGAGTTAGTAATTCATTCATTTCTTCATCAGAGGAAACTTCAGCAAATTTATTACTAACTTCCTCAAATTTTTTAAGTTGTTCTTTTATTTCAGATAAACCTAACATTACATTTTCAATAACATTCAAATTATGATCTAACTNTGGTTCCTGAGCTAGATANCCTATTTTTACACCATCTGCTGCCCAAGCTTCGCCAGAGAACTCTTTATCTATTCCTGCCATTATTTTCAATAAAGTTGATTTTCCTGCACCGTTTACCCCTAAAACTCCAATTTTTGCTCCCGGCAAAAATGATAACCAACCATCTTTAATAACTTGCTTACCTCCTGGCCAAACTTTATTTAATTCTTTCATAACATACACATATTGTGGGCTCATAAATTTTACTCCAATTTAAAACTAAACCTTTAAATAATTTCTAGTTAGATATATAAAANGTCTAATAAAATAATTAAANAAACAAGCTATCTTTTTTTATATACAGAAAAATTATTATGAATAAAGCTAAAAATACAAAAGTTACAGGTTTAATATTAGGTATAATTTTATTAACAGCTACTTATATTNTTCCAAATCCTGANAATTTGAATATACANGCATGGCATACTTTAGGAGTAGCATTATTAATGGCTTGCTGGTGGTTAACTGAAGCTATTCCTCTTCCTGCCACAGGTCTTGTTCCAATAGTATTATTTCCTATTCTTGGAATAAATACNATTAAGCAATCAGTTCAAGGCTATAGTCATCCAATAATATTTTTATTTATGGGAGGCTTTATAATAGGTTTAGCCATGCAACACACAGGACTACANAAGAGAATAGCATATTTTATTATTAATCAATTTAAAGTTAGCACAAAATTATTAATATTAGGTTTCATGATAGCAACTGCATTTTTATCCATGTGGATTAGCAATTCTGCAACTGCTATAATGATGTTACCTATAGCTATTTCAATAATAACTGTATTTAATGAAAACCAAAATAATATAAAAAATACAAATTTTGCTAAAGCTTTAGTATTAAGTATAGCTTTTTCTGCAACAATTGGGGGTGTAGCTACATTAATTGGAACTCCTCCAAATACAGTCATGGCAGCTATGCTATCAGAACTTTATAATTATGAAATTGATTTTTTAGATTGGTTAATTATTGGCCTACCCACTGCATTTATATTATTACCAATTTGTTGGTTTATTTTGACTTACATATGCTTTCCTTTAAATGATAAGCTGGATAATAATACTAATATGATCAAAAATGATATGATCAAACTTGGCAAAATTACTAATGATGAAATTATGGTAGGTATAGTTTTTTTTATTACTGCATGCCTCTGGATATCAAGAAGGTGGCTNTCAGAGTTAATTGAAAATATTTTACCTGGTTCATCCTTAAATGACTCTAGTATTGCTATAGCTGCTGCCTTAATACTATTCTTACTTCCTTCATATAAAAAAAATCAAAGTAGATTAATTAATTGGAAAGTTGTCCAAAATATTCCTTGGGGAGCATTAATATTGATAGGTGGAGGTCTATCTTTGGCATCAGTTATAAACTCTTCCGGATTAGCAGCATGGATTGGGATGTTAAGTGGAAACTTATCTGGTATTTCAATACTTTTTATAATAGTAATATGCGTTATTAGTATAATGTTATTAACTGAATTAACTTCAAACACAGCTACGGCTGCTACGTTCATTCCTATATTTGGTGCAACAGCATTAGGACTTGGACAAAACCCTCTTTTATTAATTATACCTGCAACCTTAGGAGCTAGCTGTGCCTTTATGATGCCAGTAGCTACGCCTCCTAATACAATTGCTTATGCATCTGGATATATAAAAATATCTGATATGATAAGAGCAGGGTTCCTAGTAAATTTACTTTCTTTAATAGTAATTTTAATCATACTTACTTTAGTTCTAGGTCCAATATTTGACGTAGAAATTGATAAAATACCTACATGGATCAAATAATCAAATTTTTAGTATTATTTTANGAGCATTTTTGCTATACTATCGACTTTTGAAATTAACATTTTATGACACCTAATTGGTTTTTAATTATTAGAGAATAAAATATGAAAATTGCAATTGTTAAAGAAACCNCTAAATTAGAAAAAAGNGTAGCAGCCACTCCTGATATTGTAAAAAAATATATAGATTTAGGTTTTGAAGTTGGGTTTGAAAAAAATGCNGGCGTAAATTCTTATTATTCTGATGAAAGTTATATTAGCGCAGGAGCTAAAGTTTATAATAATATTGAAGATTTAATTTCAGAATCAGATATTATCTTAAAAGTCAATAATGTCTATAATGGAGGCGAAGGGGCAGACAATATTNAACTATATAAAAAAAATAAAATTATTATAGGTTTTTTAAAGCCACTCCAAAACATAGAGCAAATAAAAGATTTAGTTAAAAAAAATATTAATGCTTTTTCTGTTGAATTGATTCCTAGAATAAGCAGAGCTCAATCAATGGATGCTTTATCATCGCAATCNAATTTAGCAGGTTATAAATCAGTCATAAATNCCGTTAACGAATTCTCTAGAGCNATACCAATGATGATGACAGCNGCCGGAACAATAGCCCCTGCNAANGTTTTAGTATTGGGAGCTGGTGTTGCAGGTCTACANGCTATTGCTACGGCAAAACGCTTAGGNGGAATAGTGTCTGCATTTGATGTAAGAACTGCNGTTAAAGAACAAGTTGAGAGTTTAGGGGCTAAATTTATTGAAGTTTCCTTAAAAGAAGATAAGCAAGGAAATAATGAAACTGAATCAGGTTATGCTAGAGAAATGTCTGATGAATACAAAACAAAACAAAAAGAATTATTAGAAAATCATATTAAAAATCAAGATATAGTTATTACTACTGCACTTATTCCTGGCAAAAAGGCACCGGAACTAATTTCAAAGGAAATGGTTAAAAGTATGAAAACAGGCTCTATTATAATGGATTTAGCTGCAGAAGCAGGAGGAAATTGTAGTTTTACAAAAGCAAATGAGACAATAATAGAAGAAGGTATAAAAATAATTGGACCAACTGATCTACCAAGTCAAATACCTCAAGATGCTAGTAATCTTTATGCTAAAAATTTACTTAATTTTATAAAATTAATGGTAAAAGAAAAAGAACTGAATATTGACTGGGATGATGAAATTATAAAAAAATCTTGTGTAAGTAATAATGGTAAAATAATGAATATAGGAAAAGAATAATGATAGATCCTTTTATAATAGATTTAACAATATTTATTTTAGCAATTTTTGTTGGCTATTTTGTAGTATGGTCAGTTACTGCTGCACTTCACACTCCTTTAATGTCAGTTACGAATGCTATTTCTGGAATAATTATTGTTGGAGCACTTATAGCAGTAGGATCAGCTCTTAATGAGCAAGCTAATTACTCTAAATGGCTGGGGTTTGTTGCAATTGTTATAGCATCAATAAATATATTCGGAGGATTTGTAGTTACATGGAGAATGTTGGCCATGTTTAAAAAAAATAAAGGAAAAGAAAAATGATATCAGCAAATTTTTCAGCTCTTTTATATTTACTATCAGCAATACTTTTTATTTTATCTTTAAAAGGTTTATCAAGTCCATTAAGTGCCAGAAAAGGAAACTTTTTTGGTATTTTAGGTATGATAATAGCTATATTTACCACAGTCTTACAACCAAACACATCTAATTATATTTTAATACTATCAGGTATACTGATAGGAGGTATTATAGGAACAAGTATTGCTTTAAAGATAGAAATGACAGCTATGCCACAATTAGTTGCTGCTTTTCACAGTTTAGTAGGAATTGCAGCAGTTCTAGTGGCTTACACTGCTTTAATATATCCAGAGGCATATGGTATAGGCAACGTAGGCAATATAAAACTCGCAAGTAAAATAGAAATGTCTTTAGGAGTAGCAATTGGAGCAATTACATTTACAGGATCGGTGATAGCATTTGGAAAACTACAAGGAATAATAACTGGCAATCCATTAATTTTTAAAGGTCAACACCTATTAAATTTAATAGTTGGCTTAGCTATTATAATTTTAATTATTTGTTTTACATTATATGAAAATACTAACTTATTTCACCTTATTACAATTTTAGCTCTTATAATTGGAGTACTATTAATAATTCCAATTGGAGGAGCAGATATGCCCGTTGTTGTTTCGATGCTTAATTCCTATTCGGGATGGGCTGCAGCGGGGATAGGTTTTACACTTCAAAATACAGCATTAATAATTGTAGGAGCACTTGTAGGTAGTTCAGGTGCAATATTGTCATACATAATGTGTAGAGCGATGAATAGATCTTTTATAAGTGTAATATTAGGTGGTTTTGGAAATACTGCTGAAGAAAATGCATCTAATAATAAAAATAAAAACGCAAAATCTGGAAGTGCAGAAGATGCCGCCTTTATAATGCAGAATGCACAAAGTGTAATAATAGTTCCAGGATATGGCATGGCTGTAGCCCAGGCTCAGCACATTGTAAAAGAGATGACTGATAAACTTAAGAATGTAGGAGTAGAAATTAAATATGCAATACACCCTGTTGCTGGAAGAATGCCTGGTCATATGAATGTTTTACTTGCAGAAGCAAATGTTTCCTATGAAGAAGTATTTGAATTAGAAGATATAAATAGCGACTTTTCATCTGCTGATGTTGCTTTTATTATAGGAGCAAATGATGTAACTAATCCGGCAGCAAAAAAAGACCCAAGCAGTCCAATTGCCGGCATGCCAATTTTAGAAGTTGAAAAAGCTAAAACTGTTTTATTTGTAAAAAGATCTTTATCTGCAGGCTATGCTGGGATTGACAATGAAGTTTTCTATAATGATAACACTATGATGCTCTTTGATGACGCAAAAAAAATGTTAGAAAAAATTGTTAATGCAATAGATTAAAAAAAAACTATAAATTATTTTGTAAAAATATATCTAACTTTTCTATCTCAACGTCATTCATTGAAATTAAGATTGCCTCTTTTAAAACAGCTCCATCTTTTTCTTCTATATGATTTAATTTATTTTTAATCAACGCATCATTAATTTTATTATATTTTTTTATACCTCTATCCCATGTATCTCCATATCCTTTTAGCAATTGTGGCATATCTGCTAATCCTTCTGAGAAAGAGATAGACTTATTTAATGATAAAATTAGATTATTAATCCATATATCTATATTCTTTTGTTCTTCATTATATCGAAGAGAAACTGGTCTAATAAAACGAAAAGATGACAAAAATTTTAAAATTATAAAACCGGATATAGTTAAAGAATTTATCTTCATACCTTTACCAATAAATGGTAAATGACTGATTATTTTTTTATTTTTAATAAACCATTTACCAATCCTAGCCGGAAGCATAGCAGCTATTTCATTTATGCCAGGTTTAAAAATATCTTGTATAAGAAGTATTTGATTTGATTTTATATTTACTTCTTTTTTTATTTTTTTAAACCTATCTGGCTTTATTTTTAATTGAGCAACTCTTGGTATATCCTCATATGTCATCCATAAAGCTAAACGTCTAACTATATTTTCTGCAACAGCTAATACTTCAGGATCTTCTTGATTTATTATTGATAAAATTCTTTCAACTCTTGATAGAAATACCTCTGAATATTTACTATTTTGAAAATCAGCACATCTTTCTTTTCCTATATTAATAATATTTAAAAATTCAGTAGAAAGAGACTCATTATTTATATTATTTTTATTTATAGTACTATTTTTATATGTAACTTTTACTTGTTCATAGGCAAAATTAAAACCTGACAAGCTATTTTTACCAAAAATATTGTCTTGAAATATATTTTCACAAATACTTTTTTTCCAGGGCAAAACTCCTGAACCAGCTAAAGCTCCAAACATAGTTGCAGATACTATTGTTGAATGATCTGATGCCATAGTATTTAAATCTAAACATATAAAATTTTTAGACATTTTTTTACATGTATTAAGTATTTTTTCTTGATCAAATCTTCCATCTGATAAATGAGATTTTTCTAAATTTGTAAATATTCTACTGGAAGACGTAATCAATGTAGTGCTATCAGGATTTACATATCCTCTTTCTAAGACTCTAGCTGCTTCAAGCAATTCACTAGCTATAACTATGTCAACTCTACCTGGTTTAGGGAATAAAGATAAGACAGGTTCTTTCTTATTATCAAAATTTTTATCACATATTTCTATATAATAACTCGTACTACCAGTCCTTTGCGCAACACCAGGCACAGAAGTTCCTTGTACAAAAAGTTTTTGACTTCTAGCACATTCTAGTATCCAGTTCATTAATGTGCCGCCACCTTCTCCACCTAAAGCAGTAATCAATATTGATATAGTTTTATAATCACTCAAGTTAAAAGACCAATCACTTTATTTCTTACCCAAGCAATTGATCGCTCTCTAATATTAGGATTATTTATTATTTTAGCTTTATAGAATGAAGGACATAATGTTGCCTCTATTGCATTTTCTCCACATAAACCGCAGCCTACACAACCATCAGTAACATGTGCTACAGGGTCTAGTTTAAGAGGATCATTAGCTGGTTTAACGGTAAGAGTTGGACAGCCTGAAAGCCTTATACAAGAATGATCTCCTGTACAGGTATCTTCATCAACACCATACCTTACTCTTACAAATCTTTTTTTCAATTTTATTGCATTATTCTTTATAGGCTTTAACCTTCTTTGTCTTTCTAATTGGCATTCTCCTTCTGCTATTATAACCTTTAAGCCATTAAAAGAACTTTCTATAGCCTCATTCAAGACTTTTTTTACAGCTCCAACTTCATAAGTGTGAACAGTTTTAAGCCATTTAACACCTAGTCCCTCTAAAGCTTTTTCTATTGTTTTATCTGTACTAGTCGAACTAGAAGAAGCTGCAATTTTTCTATTTTTTGATTCAGGTGTGGAAATGAGATCTTGAGTTCCTGTTGCTGAAGTATAACCATTTTGTAAAATTACTAAAATACCATCAGAATTATTTAATAATCTTGATGCTACACCACTTAATAATCCATTATGCCAAAAACCTCCATCACCCATTATTGCAATTGGTCTTTTTGAGGAAAAACTCTGAACTCCCGCACTTGCTGCTAAACTCATTCCATAACCCAAAATAGACTGACCAAATGAGAAAGGTGGAAAAGTTGCAAAAGAATGACACCCAATATCTGTTGAAATATGAATTTTACCAGTATCTTTTTCTATCATTTTTAATGCAGA
>PAYS01000002.1 GCA_002715265.1 Candidatus Pelagibacterales bacterium | reverse complement strand
TTAAAGGAGTTCTTAATTCGTGACTTGCATCAGCTATAAAGTCAGTCTTAATTTCATCACTTTTTTTATTGTCTTTTTGCTTTAATACAAAAGCTAGTTCGTCTTCATTATTGTTTAATTTTTTTCCTGAAATTAATATTGGGAAGGCTATATATAACTTATTTTTATTAAAGTTTGTAATATCGAAACTCTTTATCTTATTTTTTGTTTTACTTTTAAAAATTTTTTCAATTGTTGGGATTAGTTTTGGCTCCCTTGAAATAATTGAGATGCTCTCACCTGTTTTCGCCATAGGAAAATAATTTTTAACTAGTTGGTTAGTATAAACTATCATCATATTTCTATTAATAACTATTACGGGCTGTGAGTAACCTTCTATAATATGACTAAATCTATTATATTTATTTGATCTTTCAGTATTAATTGAAATTTGGTTTTCAATAATTTTTATTATTGATTTTATTGTATTTGACAAAAGGTTATTGTCTATTATTGGGGAATTTATTTTTAGATTATTATTTTCTTTACTATCATTTGCTAATTTTATTAGCCAATGATTAAAATTATCCCAATCCTTTTTTAAATAAAGCGTAATTAATGAAATAATAATAAATTTAGCAATACAAATTATTATTAACTGGAAAATATTTATAGAAAAATAAAGTCCTAATAGAATTATTGCAATTGTTCCTGGAAAGGACAGTTTAGCAGAAAAACTAAGAGTACTAATTAAGTTCATTTTTTTTGGCACCTTATATTTATAAAGCTTTATAAAATTAAACTTATTTATATTACACTTATATTATAGATTTATTAAAAATAAAGTATTTTTAGATTCTACTTGTTACTAATTTTAGATAGTTTTCTAGTATCTTTTCCTTTTATGGGCACAGCATCGTATGCGGCAAACATAGCATAATTAAGTATTTCAGATACGTTGGCACCTATTGGCATTATTTGAACGGATTTAGAAAAACCTGTTAATACTGGACCCATTACTTGTCCCCCGCCCACTTGACCTAATAGTTTAGCAGCAATATTGGCTGAATGAAGCCCTGGCATTATTAGCACATTAGCGGGTTCGGAAAGACCACTAAATGGATATAATTTTAATAAATCTTTATTTAATGCTACATCAGCACTCATCTCACCATCGTATTCAAAATCCACTTTACGTTTATTTAATATCTCTATTGCTTCATGTATTCTTTCGGTGCCTTTCATAGTAGGGTTGCCAAAATTAGCAAATGATAATAATCCTACTCTAGGTATATGACCTAAATTTCTAGCTACATTTGCAGCTTGAGCAGCAATATCTGCAAGTTCCTCAGATGTAGGAGTATGAATTACTGTACTGTCAGCAATAAATAATGTCCTTGAGCGAGTTATCATAATGGAAAGACCGAATAATATTTTATTTTTTTCAATAGAGATTACGCGTTTAATATCTTTCAAACTAGCGTAATAATTTCTAGTCGTTCCTGTAACCATTGCATCTGCATCACCAGTTGCAACTATACATGCAGCAAAACTATTTCTATCTTGGTTTATTAGTCTTATACAGTCTCTCTTCAGAAACCCTGATCTTTGGAGTCTAGAATAGAGAAAATTATAATAGTGATCATTTCTTTTGCTATTTTTAGCATTTAAAATTTGAACCCCTTTTTGTTCAGGATCTAATCCTAAAGTTTCTATTGCCTTTAATACCGTACTTTTTCTGCCAATTAAAATTGATTCTCCATAACCTTCTTTGGTCCATTGAAAAGCAGCTCTAATAATTCTTTCTTCTTCGCCTTCTGCAAAAACTATTTTTTTAGGATTGTCTTTTACGCGTGATGAAATCACTTGCATCATAGATGCTGTTTGGTCCAACCTCATAGCTAATTCTCTTCTGTAGGATAGTTCATCTTTAAGAGGTTTTTTAGCTACCTTAGACCTAATGGCTGCTTCAGCAACTGCCGGTGGAACAGTGGTTATGAGTCTAGGATCAAAAGGAGTTGGAATAATATATTCAGGACCATAATGCAACTCTGCTCCGCTGTATGCAGCAGCTACTTCATCTGGCACATCTAATCTTGCGATTTGAGCTAAAGCATTTGCTGCCGCAATTTTCATTTCCATGTTAATTCTGGATGCACGAACATCTAACGCCCCTCTAAATATAAATGGAAAACCTAAAACATTATTNACTTGATTAGGATAATCCGATCTTCCAGTTGCTATAATAGCGTCGGGTCTAATNTTTTTNAGGTCTTCAGGTGTAATTTCTGGATCAGGNTTNGCCATAGCAAAAACAATAGGGTTTTTAGCCATTTTTTTCATCATATCTTCAGAGAAAGCTCCTTTAACAGATAGTCCAAAAACTACATCAGCTCCTTCTAATGCTTCTTTTAGNGATCTTTTTTTTGTAGTAATCGCATGGGCAGATTTCCATTGATTTAAATCTGTTCTCTCTCGGTGAATAACACCTTTTGTATCACACATAGTAATATTTTTTTTTGGAACTCCCATAGCATTTAATAATTCTGCGCACGCTATGCCTGCAGCACCTGCTCCATTGATAACCATAGTAAAATCATTAATTTTTCTTTTTGTAATATGCAAGGCATTTATTAAACCTGCTGCGGCTATTATGGCAGTCCCATGTTGGTCATCATGAAACACAGGAATATCCAATAATTCAGAAAGTTTTTCTTCAATAATAAAACATTCTGGTGCTTTTATGTCCTCTAAATTAATTCCTCCCCAAGTATTTCCTAAGACTTTTATACTATTTATAAATTCATCAGCATCTTCAGTATTAACTTCTAAATCTATTCCATCTATATCGGCAAATCTTTTAAATAAAACGGCTTTTCCTTCCATAACCGGTTTAGACGCCATTGAACCTATGTTGCCAAGACCTAGAACTGACGTGCCATTGGATATAACAGCTACCAAATTACCTTTTGCTGTATAATCATAAGATGAGTCTGAATCTTTTTGTATTTCTAGGCATGGAATAGCAACTCCTGGTGAATAAGCCAAAGACAGGTCTCTTTGAGTTGTCAAAGGTTTAGTAGGAGCTACTTCTAACTTTCCTGGTTTGCCTTTTTTATGAAAGTTTAGAGCATCTTTAGGATGAATTGTTTTTACCATTATATAGCCTAAAAAGTTNACATTTCTAATAGAATAACTCTAATANCTAAATTGGTCTACTCTATATAATATAGAACTAACTAATATTATTTCTATTTATATCAAAAGCATTTTTTATGAGAATTTTTTTCTCCTATGCTATTATTAAAATCTAATTAAGTATGTTTTAATAGAGAATTAAATATGAGTGAATTAAATAAATTAGAACAACCCTCTCTACCATTATTATCTAAGGTAACAGGCGATGCTTTATTGAAAACTACGCCTATGTTTCAACAGTTTTTGGAGCTAAAGGTTGAAAATGAAGATTGTTTGTTATTTTTTAGAATGGGNGACTTTTATGAATTGTTTTTTGATGATGCAGTTATAGCATCTAAAGAACTGGATATTGCTTTAACAAGTAGAGGNAAATATGATGGTAAACCGGTNCCAATGTGTGGAGTACCATTCCATGCATATATGCCATATTTAGAAAAATTAACTAAAAAAAAATATAAAATTGCCATATGTGAACAGGTTGAAACACCGGAGCAGGCCAAAATCAGAGGAGGGTCAAAAGCTCTTGTTAAAAGAGAAGTAGTAAGGATAGTAACNCCTGGNACTTTAACNGAAGAGGTGTTATTGGATGCAAGTATCAATAATTTTTTATTAAGCATTTATAATGATGGCGACAATATTGGCTTATCATGGCTTGATATTTCTACTGGAGAAATTTTTACGCAATCTACAAATAAAAATAATCTTTTTTCAATAGTTGCCAAAATAAAGCCAAATGAAATTTTAGTTTCTAATTATTTGGAAGAAAATGATTTTATAGATTCCTTAAAAAAAAATATTGATTGTACTATTACTCCAACAATAGCAAATAAACTAAACAGTAAAAAAGCTGAAAAATTAATATGCATGCATTATGGCATTAAGTCTTTAAATTCATTTGGAAAGTTTAATAGTGAAGAGGTTTTAGCATGTTGGTTTTTATTAGACTATGTATCTATGACACAAAAACGAAAGTTGCCGACCATTAGTTTTCCGCGTTCAATTAAATCTCATTCTTCTATGATGATTGATGCTTCAACAAGGAAAAGTCTCGAAATTAATCAAAATATGTCAGGAAGCTTAAAAGGAAGTTTAATTGGTTCTATTAATATGACTCTTACAGCCGTTGGAGCAAGAAGGCTTGATAAAGATTTAAGCTCACCTTTGACTAATATAAATAAGATTAATGCTCGACTAGACATGATTGAATATTTTAAAGATGAAGAAAAATTACGAAAAGAAACTAGAGAAATACTTAAGTCATCAGCAGATGTAGACAGAGCTAAAGCAAGAATATCTTTATCAAGAGGTGGGCCAAGAGATCTAAAATCAATATATCTTGGTATTAACTCTGCTCAAAGGTTAGGAGGGGTAATTAAAAATAATTCTAATGCTAAAAAACCGCCTCAAAGTATGAAGGCATTATTAATTTCATTAAAAAAATGTGATGTCTTATGCAGCACTTTGAAAAAGGCATTAAGTGAAAATTTGCCTATATTACTGCGAGATGGCGGTTTTATTAAGAGCGGTTATTCTGAAAAATTAGATAATATAAGGTCTTATAGAGACAAAAGTCGCACTCATATTTTAAACTTGGAAGCATTAGAAAGAAAAAAAACAAAAATAAATTCATTAAAAATAAAATATAATAATGCTACAGGTTATTTTTTTGAAGTTACACAATTACAAAAAGATAAATTATTGAAATGTGATGAAGCAGAAAGATTTATTCCGCGGCAATCTCTTAAAGGAGTGGCAAGGTTTACTTCAGAAGAACTGTCTAACCTATCAGAGTCTATTATTAACGCTGCAAATGAAGCTATAGAAATAGAAATTAGTATATTTGAAGATATTAAAAATACTATTATAGAGAACAGTCAGGAGCTTGCGGCATTGTCTTATTCTATTTCTAGGATAGATGTTGCTTCTTCATTAGCGGAATTATCTTCAATTAATAATTTTGTTAGACCTAATATTTTAGAAGATCAAACATTAAATATTGTAGGCGGCAGACATCCGTCGGTTGAATTGGCTATGATAAAAAATAGAGAAGGGCAGTTTCATAGTAATAATTGTTTATTAAAAGTTGATGATATAATTTGGCTTATTACTGGTCCAAATATGGCAGGTAAATCTACTTTTTTAAGACAAAATGCTATTATTTGTATATTAGCACAAGCAGGGGCATATGTTCCTGCCGATAAAGCGGATATAGGTATAATTGACTCCTTATATAGTAGAGTAGGTTCGTCTGATGATTTAGCAAGTGGCCGTTCTACCTTTATGGTGGAAATGTTAGAAACAGCAGCTATTTTAAATCAGGCAAGTAGTAAGTCTTTGGTAATTATGGACGAGGTTGGAAGAGGAACATCAACTTATGATGGATTATCAATAGCTTGGTCTATTTTAGAACATTTGCATGACAAAACTCAGTGCAGAACTCTTTTTGCCACTCATTATCATGAGCTTTCAAATTTATCTAAAACTTTATCTAAAATGTCGTGTCATACAATGAAGGTAAAAGAATGGGAAGATAAAGTAATTTTTTTATATACTGTTATAGAAGGCATAGCTAAAGGTTCATATGGCATACATGTGGCTTCTTTGGCAGGAGTGCCAAAAGAAGTTTTGAAAAGGGCTAAAAATATATTAGAAACTTTTGAAAATAAAAAACTAAATGGAGTAAATGAAAAAAATAAAAATGTAATAAAAAATGCTAGTATATCAAAAGATATTATAAATTTAATAAATGATATAAACTCTATTGATTTAGATTCTATAAGCCCCAAAGAAGCATTAGATAAACTATACTTATATTCAAACATAATTAATCAGACTAAAAAAAATAACAAGGAATAGGTTTTTGAAAAATAAATATCACTTTAAGAGAAAAAATCTTTTAAAAAAAATAGATGAAGTTTTATTTAATGTTTCTTCTAATGATATAAATAAAGGTTTATTAGTCTCTATATTTAAGGATTATATGGATGAGCACGAGGCTAATATTAAACAAATATTTTTTGATAATAAAGACGGATTATTAGTTGNAAAATTAAGGTCAGATTTATTTGATTCAGTAATTTTAACAATTTTTGATATTTTAGATAAAATTAAATTTCCTATATCTAATCCTACTACAGCAGATTATTTATCTATAGTTGCCGTGGGAGGTTATGGAAGAAATAATTTATCTCCTGGCTCTGATATAGATTTANTGATTCTTACTCCTTATAAAATTACGCCTAGAATTGAAAAAATATTTGAAACTTTATTGTATATGCTTTGGGATTTAAAAATTAAAGTGGGCTATGCAGTAAGAAGCCTTGAAGAGTCTATTTCTAAGTCTAAGATTGATAATACAATTTGTACATCTTTGCTTGATGCTCGATTAATAGCCGGAAATCAATCTTTATGGTTAAAATTTCAGGATGCTTTTAAAAAAGAAATTATTCTTAAAGAAAAACATAATTTTTTTACAGAAAAATTAAAAGAAAGAAGAGTTAGGCATTTAAAAATGGGAGATTCCAGTTACTTATTAGAACCAAATATAAAAGAGGGAAAAGGAGGAATCAGAGATTTAAATACATTGAGATGGATAATCCATTTTATATACCAAGTTAAAGATAGTAACAGTTATTTAAACAAAAATATAATGAGCAAAGATGAAGCGTTACTATATGACAGATCAGAAAAGTTTTTAAGTAGGTTAAGAACTATGATGCATTATTGTAGCAATCGTAATTCTGATAGGCTTACTTTTGATTTGCAGGTCTTAATAGCAAATAAATTAGGATATAAAAATCATATTGGTTCATCTGAGGTAGAGAGATTAATGAAACATTATTATCTTTTTGCGAGAGATGTAGGATACTTAACTGCTAGTATTATTGAAAGAATTGAAAATGACAAATTTAAGAAAAATAAATTCAAGATAAAAGATTTTTTTTTACAACTTAAAAAAGACAAAAATGGGATATTTGCTTTTTATGATAAAAAAATTCATTTAATTAAAAATTATTCTAATATCAGCGCACTTAATATTTTTAGAGCATATAATTTCTCTGTTGAAAAAGATTATCAGTTAAGTGCTAATTTAACTAATTTGATTAAACAGAACCTAAAGAAAATTGATTCCTATAGAAATAATATTAAAGCTAATACATTTTTTATTAATATTTTAATGAATGAAAATAATTCTGAAGCTGTTCTGAGAAATATGAATGAAACTGGTGTTTTAGGAAGGTTTATTCCGGATTTTGGAAAAGTTGTGGCTCAGGTACAACACGATATGTATCATACTTACACTGTAGATGAACATACAATAAATGCTATTGGAATATTGAGAAAGATTTATAGTGGAGAATTAGCTGAAAAATTTCCATTAGCGTCTAGAGTGGTTAAAAATGTAGTTTCTAAAAAAGTTTTGTTTGTCGCTTTATTTTTACATGATATAGCAAAGGGTAGAGGTGGAAATCACTCTATTCTTGGTGGCGAAGTAGCAAAAAGTTTATGCCCTAGATTTGGTATGTCTGCGGACGAAACAGAAACTGTTGTTTGGTTAATAGAAAATCATTTATTATTATCGCAAGTAGCATTTAAAAGAGACTTAGATGATATAAATACAATTTTAGATTTAAAAACTAAAATTCAATCTGCAGAATTATTAAGGCTTTTATATGTATTGACTGTTGCAGATATTAGCGCAGTTGGGCCTGAAATTTGGAATAATTGGAAAGCAAATCTTTTAAAGATAGTATTTAATGAAACACTAATTGCCATTAACGGAAGCGGTGACGAAAAATCTAGACAGCTGAGAGAAAAACAATTTAAAGCTAAATTGTATGAACGATTAGATGGATGGAATGAAAAACTATTTAAAAAGTATTCCTCTCGCTTTTATCCTTATTATTGGACTAATGTCAGTGAAGACCTTCATTATAGACATGCAGAAATTATAAAAGAAGCGGATAAAAATAATTTAAAATTAAAAGTATCAGCTAATCCTTTAAATGATCAAGGAGTAACCGAAGTTTCAATTTACACACAGGACCATTCTGGTTTATTTGCTAGAACATGTGCTGGACTTGCATTATCAGGAACCTCTGTACAAGATGCAAGAATTGTAACTTCAAAAGATGGAATGTCTATTAACTCCTTTTTGGTAAGTGCCGCTAATCCAAATGCGGTAATAAGTTCTCGGTCAAGAATAAATGTTTTAATTGATAATATATCAAAAACTATATCTGAAGAAAGAGATCCAAAATTATTACTAAATGAGTTTAAAAATATTCAAATTCCGTCGCGTTTAGATAAAATACATATTGAGCCAAGAGTTTTAATAGATAATTTAACCTCAAGAACTCACACTTTAATTGAAATTAATTCAAAGGATAAAATTGGTCTGCTCTATAGCTTGGCGAGTGAGTTATTTTTAATGGGCTTACAAGTATCAACTGCAAGAATTAGTACTTACGGAGTTAGAGTAGTGGATGTTTTTTATGTCCAAGATATGACTGGAAGCAAAATAGTGCAGGAAAACAAAATAAATCAAATAAAAGATAAATTAATGAATTGCTTAGTTTATTCTGAAAAAACTGGTATTTCTAATAACAAGCATTTAGAAGAAGCTTAATGTTTTTAAATAAATTTTCTAATATTTATCGATCTAGTTTTGCTGTAAGTTTTTGGACTTTAATTAGCAGATTATTTGGTTATGGAAGAGATATTTTGTTTGCTGCTTTTTTAGGGTCTGGACCTGTAGCAGAAGCTTTTATAATTGCATTCAGAATACCTAATCTTTTCAGGAGGTTTTTTGCAGAAGGTTCTTTTTCCGCTGCTTTTATTCCCATGTTGTCAGCCACTAATGAGAAACTTGGTAAGGAGGCAGGCTTAGTTTTTACAAGTAATATTGCTTCGTTAATGTTGCTAATTGTATTTCCTCTAGTAATTTTATCTGAGCTATTTATGCCTAATATTATTTTATTTATAGCCCCAGGATTTTCTGATAACTTGGAACGATTAGAATTAACGATCCCGTATGCAAAAGTAATTTTTCCATATTTGATATTTATTGTTTTTACAGCTCTATTTTCAGCAAGTTTAAATACCAATGGTAATTTTTGGGTAGGTGCAGCCACTCCCTCAATTTTAAATATATTTTTAATTATTGGTTTAATTGTAGCTAGGTATTTAGATTTAGAATATGGCATAATTATTTCATGGGCGGTATTATTTGCTGGTATTTTTCAAATGTTGTTAGTGGCTTTTGCTAATTATAGGCAAGGACTTTCATTTAAGATTAGTTTTCCCAATATAGATGAAAAAGTAATTTTATTTTTAAAAAAGTTTTTTCCAGCTGCTTTTGGTGCCGGAGTTACGCAAATAAATTTGCTAGTCGCATCTATATTCGCAAGTCAAATACCAGGAGCAATTTCTTGGTTATATTATTCTGATAGAGTAGCTCAGTTACCTCTAGGTATTATAGCCATTGCAATTGGCACCGTTTTGTTACCAGACTTGTCAAAAAAAATAAATTTAAATAAGAATAAAGAACAAAGTTTAGTTCAAGAAAGGGCTATAATATTAATATTATTATTTTCTTTCCCCTCAGCTGTAGCTTTAATTTATTTATCAGAAATTATTGTTATGACCTTGTTTGGTTATGGTGTTTTTACAAACAATGACATAAAAAATACGGCTAATGCTCTTGAAATATATGCTTATGCTATTCCTGCATTTATGTTAATAAAAGTACTCGCACCAAATTATTTTGCGAGACAAGATACTAAAACCCCTGTTAAAATTGCTGCATTATGTGCATTAATAAATGTATTTCTATGTTGGTACTTAGTCAATAAAATTGGTTATATAGGAATAGCTATATCGTTAAGCATTTCAGGATATGTAAATGCATTTATATTATTTTTTCTTTTAATTAAGAGAAAATATTATTACTTAACTAAGAATTTTTATTTAGCTTTTATAAAAATTCTTCTTTCTACTACAGTAATGTTAATATTATTATTTTTAGTAAAAAATTTCTTATTAAATATTAATTATGGAACATCTGTCTTTTATAATTTTACACAAATAATATTATTTGTATTTATTGGGACGTTTTCTTATTTATATTTGTGTTATGCAATTGGATTATTTAAATTATTTAAAAAATAAATTTTAGAAGAAAATTTATTTTGTTAGGCTAAGTATCGTATATAAATTTTAGAGGTTAATATGAAACGTGTTTTTTCTGGTGTTCAACCTACAGGCAATCTTCATTTAGGAAATTATTTGGGGGCAATAAGGAATTTTGTATCTTTGCAGAAGACGCATGAGTGTATTTATTGTGTTGTAGATATGCATGCAATTACTGTAAAGCAAGATCCAGAGGTTTTGAAAAATAATATTTTAGAAGTGGCCGCGGCATTTATTGCTTCAGGAATTGATCCAACAAAATCTATAATTTTTGCTCAATCTCAAGTATCAGCTCATGCGGAATTGTCATGGATATTTAATTGNACAGCAAGATTAGGATGGTTAAATAGGATGACACAATTTAAAGAAAAGGCGGGCAAGAATAGAGAAAATGCATCTGCAGGATTATATGTTTATCCTGTATTGATGGCGGCGGATATTTTAGCTTATCATGCTACCCATGTTCCAGTAGGAGAAGATCAAAAACAACATCTTGAGTTAGCAAGAGATATAGCACAAAAATTTAACAATGATTTTGATATAGATTTTTTTCCAATTACTGAACCTTTGATATTGGGTGCTGCTACACGTGTGATGAGTCTTAGAGATGGTACAAAAAAAATGTCAAAATCAGATCTGTCTGATTATTCTAGAATTAATTTAACAGACAATGCAGATGATATCGCTGCTAAAATCAAAAAAGCCAAAACTGATCCTTTATCTCTGCCAGAAATAGATAGCATAGATGAGGGTGGTAATTTTAAAGAAAATATTATTTCTGAGAGACCAGAAATGGTTAACTTAATTAATATATATTCTGCTTTATCGAANTCTTCAATTTTAGAAGTTGTTACGAAATACTCTGGAACTCAATTTTCACTATTTAAAAATGATCTTAGAGATTTGTCAGTTGATGCGCTAGGCTCAATAACTAATGAAATGAGAAAACTTTTAGATGATAAAAAATATTTNGAAGATATTCTTATTAATGGAGGNTCCAAAGCAAATNATATTGCGGAGCCTATTATAAAGAAAACTAAAAATATAGTTGGATTTTTTTAATTTATGGATTTTTATCTACCTATTGCTGAGCTATCCATAAGTGTTTTTATATTAATAATTTTAGGGCTAGCTGTAGGGTTTCTTTCAGGCATGTTTGGTGTTGGAGGAGGTTTTTTAATGACTCCTTTGCTAATCTTAATGGGAATACCTCCTGCTGTAGCCGTAGCATCGGAGGCCAATCATATATTAGCCGCTTCAGTATCAGGTTTTTTAGCTCATATGAGAAGAAAAAATTTTGATTTTCTTATGGGGATTATTTTATTAACTGGAGGGATAGCAGGCAGCATTATAGGTGTGTTTTTATTAAAATATTTACTTAGTATCGGGTATGAAAAAATTTTTATATCTATTTCTTATGTATTAATATTAATTGTAGTTGGTTTTTATATGTTAAAGGAGAGCATTAGCTCTTTAAAGAACATCTCTGATGGTAAAATTAAAAAATTACATGATCATGCTTGGTTTCATGGATTGCCTTTTAAGTTAAAATTTAGAAANTCACATTTATATATAAGTGTCTTGCCNCCNATAATAATAGGACTTATTGCCGGNATATTATCTTCAGTTATGGGAGTTGGGGGAGGTTTTATATTGATACCAGCAATGATTTATATTTTAGGAATGCCTACTCAAATTGTAGTAGGCACATCTTTAATGCAGATAATATTTGTTACATTAGTTTCTACAATCATGCATTCATATATAAATCAAACTGTTGATGTTGTTTTGTCTTCCTTATTGTTGTTAGGAGCGGTTATTGGTGCACAAATAGGAACTAGAGTTATGATTCGTTTAAAAGGAGAACAAATAAGGTTTCTTTTTGCAATAATAATTATTTTAGTAGCANNAGTATTATTGCTAGAACTGTTGGTAACTCCAGATAATTCTTATATTTTGGAATTTAGNAAATGAAGGTAAANAAACTANTTATAATATTTTTATATTTTTTGTTTTTANTTGATATTNTGCATGCCCGTGANTTTNTATTGGGAGATATTTCTAATCGAAATATTAGTATTACGGCTTCTTTTACNGGNGCAGAAATAATAATTTATGGTGCAATTGATCCAACAATTTATGAGTATAATAATATATTTATAACTGTAACTGGGCCAAGAGTGGATGCTAAATTAAGGAAAAAAGTTAAAAGTTTCGGGTTATGGGTATTAGAAAGAAGGTATTTTAATATTTCTAATTTACCTTCATATTATGCAATTGCTTCAAATACAAATCAAAATGAAATGGAAGAAGCAACATTTATATTGAACGAAATAGGATGGAAAAATATTAAGATTAATCTTAAGGAAAATATCAATATTGAAGAACAAAATAATATAAAAGAAATTCTTAGAAAAATATATTTAGAAAAAAAATTATATGNTTCCAATTTAAATAAAGTTAATATTATTAGAGACACATTATTTAGATCAGAATTTGAATTGCCTGCTACTGCTCAAGTAGGAAGCTATGAGGTNAATATGTATTTAGTAAGCAAGGAAGGAAAAGAATTAATATCTATTTGGTCAGATGATATTAATGTCACTAAAAAAGGTGTTTCTGCAGATTTATATGATTATTCAAAAAACCATCCTTTGTTATATGGTTTATTTGCTGCTATTGGGGCAATTATGTTTGGTTTTTTAGCAAGTGAAATATTTAGAAGGATATAATTTATGGANCATGTTCCTGGAAAAGTTAAGTTTTTAGTATGTGTTGATACAACTGATGAGTGTAAAGTAGCATTGAAATTTGCTTGTATGCGAGCAAAAAATTCTGGCGGTTCAGTTTTATTGTTATATGTTATAGANCCTAAAGAATTACAACATTTTGCTGGAATTGAAAAAATTATGGCAAAAGAGGCAAAAGAAGAGGCAAAAAATGTTCTTGCTGAATTAGCTGAAAGCGCTATGAAAGATTTTAATTTAAAAGTACAGACTATAACAAGTAATGGAAAAAAATATAATCAAATTGTAGATTTGATAAATAAAGATAAAAGTATTAGTATACTTGTTTTGGGAGAAGCNCCTGATGGTATGGGGTCTAATGATTTAATAAATAAGTTTACGGCCGGACTTACTAGGAGTATTAATATTCCACTGACGATTGTACCAGGTAATTTGAGCATAGAAGATTTAGAAAAAATAACTTAATTAAAAAAGGATAAAATAATGTTTATTCAAACAGAGGTAACTCCAAATCCAAAAACTGTAAAATTTATTCCAGGAGAGGATGTAGCAGTAGATAAAAGTATTAGTTTGTCTAAAAGTGATAATTTAAATGTTTCCCCTTTGGCAAAAAGATTATTTTTAATAGAAGGCGTTTCTAATATTTTTTTAGGAAAAGATTTTATATCTATAACCAAAGATGATTCTGTAGATTGGCAGGTACTTAAGCCATTAATTTTAAGTCAAATAATGCAGCATTATATGTCTAATGAAAAGGTTGTAGAAGCGGTTAGTGATAAAGAGTTACCTGAAGTGAATGCAGAAGATAAGGAAATTGCAGATCAAATAGAAGAGCTTTTAGAAACTAGAGTTAGACCCTCAGTTGCTGGTCATGGAGGTGATATAGTTTTTCATAATTATTCAAATGGAGTGGTTGAATTAGAAATGAGAGGNGCCTGTTCTGGATGNCCTTCATCTATGGCAACTTTAAAAATGGGGGTAGAAAATATGCTTAAGCATTATATACCTGAAGTCTTAGAGGTTAGAGAAGTAGCATAATATTATTTACATAATATTAGTTTTTTCTTCTTTGTCGCTAAGTAAGGGCCATTTTTTACTATTAAATAATTGATAATGCCACCATTCGTTTTTATAGAAATCCCACCCTGCCGTACTCATTATTCCTAAAAGGATTATTCTATTTTTTTGAGCAGAAACGGACACATCGGTGCTTCCATGATAGGATTTATTTTTTAAACAATCAAATTCAGAACCCATATCAATAATTTTATTATCTTTCATTAAAGTTAAATCTATAGCAATTCCTCTGGAATGAGGAGAGCCAATATTTGGAGGCGTTATAAAACTTTTATTTGGGAAAGCCTTCCATAATANCTTTTGTGCTTCNGTTGGCCTATAGGCGTCATAAATTTTAATTTTGAANCCCAAACTGTTTGCAATATTTATTGCAGAAANTAAATACGGTTCAGCACATTTATGTATAAAACATTTAGATGAATTATATATTTTTTTTCCNGTAAAATTATTATTTGTGGCATAAGCTAGTTCTATGCTTACATTATATTTCTTTTCAGTTATTTCCACTAGATTCATTATTTTCTTTACTACATGTTAAAATAATATTTATTCTACATTAGTTGTTTATATACATAATGTAAATTTTTAGGAATATTAGATTGAATTTTTTAGCAATAGACATTTCTTTAGATAATTTTAATCTATTAATTGGCAATAAAAAATCAATAATCTTTTCTAAAACTGCAAAAATAAATAAAGATAGAAGCCAAATATTATTTGATACATTAAATTATATTCAAAATGAGAAAATATTTGAATATAACAAATTAGGCATCATATCTTCAACTATAGGCCCTGGAAACTTTAACGGTATAAGAATATCTATATCTACAATTAAAGCTTTTAAGTTAGTATATAAAAAATTAAGTATATCAGGTGTATCAAGTTTAGATGCTTTGATTAGAAGCAAATCTAAATCTGATTTGAATACTTGTGTAGCTATAAAGTCTTCTCCAGGATACTTGTATACTCAATGTTATGATAAATTTTTTAAACCTCTTAATAATGTTGAAGTATTATGTTTAGAAAATGAAATAAAATTACCAATAAGTAAAAATAGTTTTAGACTTATTGGAAATGGAAGTGAAGATTTAGCAGAGAAACTAGACTGTAAAGTTACAAGACATAATAATAATATTATTACAATAGAGGGTTTATATGAATCTATTAATAATATGATTAATAATAGCAATTATATAGATCCAACACCATTATATTTGAGAAATACTAATATAGTTAAGCCCGCTAAATGGAAGAAAGCTCCTATAGTTTAATTTATGAAGTTATTACTATTAAATAAATATGATAATCAAATATTAAGGAATATACACGAGATATATCTATCTGCATTTGCAAATAGTAGTTTTCAAATTTTTAGACTAGAAGATTTTGAAGATTTTTTTTCTATGGGGGCAAAAATATATACGATCTATTTAAACCAAGATTTAATTGGTTATGCCGTATTTTTAATTAATGGAAATGTAGCTGAAATATTATCAATAGGAGTAAAAAGTAATTATCAAAAACAAGGTTATGGAAAAAAATTAATATATGAATTTTTAAAAAAATTTAACACTATTAGTAAAGTAAATTTAGAAGTTTCATGCAAAAATTTTGATGCTATTAATTTTTACCTTTCAATGGGTTTTAGTAAAATAGGGCTAAGAAAAAATTACTATACTTTTCGTAAAGGAGACAATAAGGGAAAAAAAATAGACGCATTGTTATTAGAATTAAATACCTAAATTTATTTTTTTATGAGTATATAAAATTTATCTAGATCAATATTTTTTATTTCTAATATCTCATGCCCAAGTTCTTTTATAGATTTAGGGACATTTACTTTAGCTTCTTCACTGTCATAAATAAACTTTATAGTTTCATCTTTATTTATTTGCTCAATTTGCAGCCTAGTTTTGACGAAAGTCATTGGGCAAACTTCGCCTTCTAGATTAATTATTGGTATAATTTTAGATTTCATATTAAATACAACATAATTTTTTATACTTTATGACATAAAAATGTTAATATTTATAAATATATTTATAATATTAATATGTAAAATTAATTTTTTTGTATTAGAGGAAATAATGGCAAAATCAGCGATAGAGGTAATGTGCGGTGCAAAAGGCATCAAATTAACTAGTCAAAGAAGAATTATAGCAAAAGTTTTATCTAAATCTGAGGATCATCCTGATGCTAATTTGGTATACAAAAGGTCCAGTAAAGTTGACTCAAATATTAGTATGGCTACCGTATACCGCACTATGAAGTTATTTGAAGACGCAGACATTGTAGTGGTTAGGGACTTTGGTGATGGAAGATCCAGATATGAAATTTTTAGCAATGAACATCACGATCATTTAATAGATGTAGAAAGTGGCGAAGTGATTGAATTCGTGAATGAGGAAATAGAAAAATTACAAGATAAAGTTGCTAAAAAATTAGGATACGAATTAACTGGCCATAGATTAGAATTGTATGGTAAAAAATTATAATATTCACTTTGGATAAACAATGGCTGTAGCTGAAGATTTTTATAAAAGTATAGAATCTGTTCATTCAGGCAACCTTGAGGTTAGGTTGGCTGAAAATCAAGATGAAATAAATGCGGCACAATCTTTAAGATATAAAGTTTTTTATGAAGAAATGTCTGCAAAACCAAGTTCAGAAATGTTGAAAAAAAAAAGAGATTTTGATCGTTTTGATGACTTTTGGGATCATTTATTAGTTTTAGATAATTCAAAGAAAAAAGTAAGCGATAGAGTTGTTGGCACTTATAGATTAAATAGAAGAACTAAAGCTCAAAAAAATGGAGGGTTTTACTCTACTGAAGAATATAATATTGATGCTTTGCTCAATAATAGNAATGAAGTGCTTGAACTAGGAAGGTCATGTGTTGATTTAGATTATAGAAATGGTCAAACTATGCAGTTATTATGGAGAGGAATAGCAAATTATGTCTATTATTATGATGTAAAAATAATGTTTGGTTGTGCTAGTTTTCCTCAAATAGATCAAAATGAATTAAGGATACCGCTTTCTTATTTATATCATTATCATCTAGCACCAAAAGAAATTAGGGCAATAGCCTTAGATAGCAGATATCTTAAAATGAACCATATAAATAAAGATAATATAGATATAAAAGAAGCTAAGAAATTAATCCCACCATTAATCAAAGGATATTTAAGATTGGGAGCTTATATAGGTGATGGAGCTGTTTTAGATGAGCAATTCTCCACTACTGATATTTTTATAATATTGAAGACAGAACAAGTTACACGCCGATACAAGATGCACTATGAAGCCAAAAATGCGGAATTAAATTCACTTTGAACCAATTAATAAATAATTTTTTAATAAAGTTTATTTTGAATATTGTTGTTTTTTTTAGAACAATTTTAAGGATTCTCTGCTGTATTTTATGGTTATTAATAATGTTTTGTTTATTTATGTTTTTCAAATTATTTAGGTTTTCAATATCANAAAATATTCCAAGGTATTTNCATAAAGGNTTTTTAAAAATATTAAATATTAATATTNATTTGACAGGNAAAATAAGTACAGAAAAACCTGGCTTAATAGTTTCAAATCATGCATCATGGTTAGATATTTCGATTCTATCTTCCTTAACAAATATTAGTTTTATAGCTAAATCAGAGGTTTCTTCTTGGCCTTTATTTGGTTTTTTAGCTAAGTTNCAAGATACTTTATTTATAGAAAGAAAANTTATAAAAGCNGGACTNCAAAGAGACCAAATTAAAAAAATTATATCTAATGGAAAAAGGCTAGTACTNTTTCCGGAGGGAACTTCTTCTGACGGCAANCGTGTTTTAAATTTTAAATCTTCTTTATTATCCATAGTTGATTCTAAGGAAGATTCTAAAAATTATATTATTCAACCATTTACTATTTGTTATAAAAAAATAAATGGCTTGTCACTATCTAGAAGTGAAAGACCCTTTATTGCCTGGTGGGGAGATATGGGATTAATGGGACATTTATTTAATTTGATAAAGCTTGGAAGAATAGATATTTATGTNATCGCTCATATACCTATAGAAAATATTTATGATCGTAAGGTAGTTTCTCANTTAGCATGGAANAAAGTTTCATATGGAATGGGCTTAGCTTTATCAGGTTTTCCTAGAGCGCTTGAAAATGATGAAGCTGTTTTTGAGTTTTTTTAAAGAGGCAATAACAAGATGAAGAAATTATTTATCAAAACTTATGGTTGTCAGATGAATGTTTATGATTCAGAAAGAATGTATGAATTAATGGCACCTCACGGGTATAAACAATCGGATGATTATAGCGAAGCAGATGTAATTATTTTGAATACCTGTCATATTAGAGAAAAAGCTGCAGAAAAAATATATTCTGAACTTGGTAGAATAGCGCCTATAAAAAAGATGTTAGCTAAAAAAGGTAAAAATACAAATATAGTTGTGGCAGGCTGTGTTGCTCAAGCTGAGGGTAGTGAAATTATAAATAGACAACCGATTGTCGATATAGTTGTAGGACCTCAAACTTATCACAAGCTTCCAGAATTTTTATCGAGAATACAAAAAAAATCATCAAGAATTGTTGATACAAATTTTCCAATTGAAAACAAATTTGATAGTTTGCACCATAATAGGGAAGTTGCAAATGTAACCTCTTTTTTAAGTATTCAAGAAGGATGTGATAAATTTTGTAGTTTTTGTGTTGTTCCTTACACTAGGGGNCTTGAGTATTCTAGGCCAGCAAGNGATATAATTAATGAAGCTAAAATATTATTGAAAAAAGGNGCAAAAGAAATTTGTTTATTNGGACAAAATGTAAATGCATATAGTTCAGTANAGAATAANAAGAGTTGGAATTTAGCAAGGCTTATAAGAGAAATTGCTAATTTAGAAGGTGTTAAAAGGTTGAGATATATGACTTCTCATCCAATAGATATGAGTGATGATTTAATTAGAGNGCATGGAGAAGTCTCTTTTTTAATGCCATATTTACATTTACCTATCCAATCTGGAGACGATGATATTTTAAAAAGAATGAATAGAGGGTATAATGTAAAATTATATTTAGACATAATTAATAAATTAAGAANTGTGAGGGATGATATAGCTTTTTCTTCTGATTTTATAATAGGGTTTCCAGGAGAAACAGATCAAGCATTTAATAATACATTAAAATTAATTAAAGAAGTAAATTATGCTCAAGCTTATTCTTTTAAATATTCGAGAAGGCCNGGGACACCAGGTTCAATAATGAAACAGCAAATAAGTGAAGAAATAAAAGATGAGAGATTAAGTATTTTACAGCAATTATTAAATAAGCAACAAATNGATTTTAACNNCTCTTTTAAAGGAAAAGAATTGGAAGTTTTACTTGAAAAACCTGGCAAAAAAGATGGTCAATTAGTAGGTAAAAGTCCTTATTTACAGTCAATTTATGTAAATAGTAAGACGAATAAAATTGGAGATTTGTTAAAATTAAAAATTATATCTACAACTAAAAATAGTTTAGAAGGCAAATTAATTAAAAAGTCTTTTGAGGAGTCAAATAAAAATAATGAAAACTAATGGTAATGCTAATTTAGTAATATCTTTTAAAAATGAAAAATTGATACCCANGTTATANGGAGATCTNGATAAAAATTTACATAGAATAGAATCAAATTTAGAGGTATCTTTAAATGGAAGAGGAAAAAATATNGAGATTTCTGGTAAANAGGTAAATTTAGCTCGTNANGTTTTGAATGATTTNTATAATCAAGTTAAAAATGGATTTGAAATAGGCCATGAAGAGGTGGATGCAGCAATAAGAATGAATAGTGATAAAAATAGTACCGTAAAAAATAAAGATCAAAATGTACCGTTAATTATAACTTCAAAAAAAACAGTCAAAGCAAGAACCCATCGTCAAAATGATTATATTAATACTCTAAATAAGGAAGAGCTGACATTTGGTATAGGTCCAGCAGGAACAGGAAAAACTTATATACCAGTCGCACATGCAGTATCTAAACTAGAAAGAGATGANATAGNAAAAATAATAATATCNAGGCCTGCNGTTGAAGCTGGAGAAAAATTAGGTTTTCTTCCAGGAGATCTTAAAGAAAAAGTAGATCCATATTTAAGACCTATTTATGACGCTCTTGAAGATGTTTTGTCTTATAAAAAATTAGAAAAATATATGCAATTAGGAGTNATAGAAATTGCTCCTTTAGCTTTCATGCGAGGTAGAACTCTATCAAATGCATACATAATATTAGATGAAGCGCAAAATGCTACAATAATGCAAATGAAAATGTTTTTAACTAGATTAGGTTTTAACTCAAGAATGGTTATTACTGGTGATATTACCCAAATAGATCTTCCAGATAATTTAAAATCTGGTTTATCAGATGCATTAAGCGTAACAAAAAAAATTACAAAAGGTGTNGGGCATATTTATTTTGATGATAAAGATGTTGTTAGNCATCCTCTAGTTCAAAAGATTGTAAAAGCTTATGAAAGGAAATAATATATAATTNACTATGGANAATGTNATAAANCTTGATGTAGTTAGTGAAAATTGGAAAAAAATTGGTTTTTTTGGCGCTTCATATGAAGTTATACTTTTAACGCTAAAAGAATTAAATTTGTCTANGATAGAATTAACTATAAGATTTTCTAATAATTCGGAAATACAATTTTTAAATAATTTATGGAAGAAAAATAATAAACCTACTAATGTTTTAGCATTTCCTAGTAACAATAAAATAGATAATACTAGTTCTTATAATTATATAGGAGATATAATTATAAGTTATGATAAAGTAAAAAATGAGAGTATTTTTTATAAAGTTTCTTTGAAAGATCATTTAATGCATTTAATTATTCATGGTGTACTTCATTTAATGGGATATGACCATAACAATATTAAAAGTGAAAAAGTGATGATTAAACTAGAAAAAAAAATTATAGAGAAAATTGGTGTAGATTGTACTATTTTAAATAGAAAATATGATGAAAGGAATTAAATGACTGTTCGTAGGTTTGGTGGTCTAAATAGATTTTTTATTAGAAAGACAGAAAAAAGACCAGACATAGAAAGCACTCGAGGACAAGTAAGCTCACTAGTAAAAGAAGCAGGTCTTCCAGATACAGAGAGAAAAATGCTTGATAATGTTTTAAGTTTTTCATCTACGGAAGTATCAGAAGCTATGGTGCCTAGAGTAAATATAGTAGCGGTTCCATTTAATTCCTCGTTAAAAGATTGTATTGAAGTTTTTAAAAAAGCAGCACATTCTCGTCTACCTGTATATAAAGATACTTTAGATGAAGTAGTTGGTATGGTGCATGTAAAAGATATTTTATCATATTGGAATAATGATAGTAATTTTGAACTAAATAAAATAATTCGTAAGGTAATAATTTCTACTCCATCTACTTCTATTTCAAACTTATTTCAAGAAATGAGATCTACTAAAATTCATCTATCTATTGTAGTGGATGAACATGGAGGCACGGATGGCTTAATTACTATAGAAGATTTAGTAGAAGAAATTACTGGAGAAATAGAAGATGAACATGATATAAATTATAACATAATTTTAGATAAAAATAGTGATGGCTCAGTCCTAGTTGATGCTAGGATTTCAATTTTAGAATTAGAAAAACATTTCAAATGTAAATTATTAGATCCTTCTTTAGATATAGATACCCTTGGCGGTTTAATATTTAATATAGAAAATAAAGTGCCTGAAGTAGGAAAAGTGATTAATCATGAGTCAGGTTTAACATTTGAAATTATTGATGCTGATTTAAGACGTATAAAACAAATTAAAATTGTAGGTTTTCCAGATAGAAAAATTTAAAATAAAATTTACAAATAATTATTTATGTCAAACGATGATTTGTCTTGTCTTAGGTGGATTAAGCTCTTTTTCATTTAGTGCTAATTTAGTTTATTTACCTTTTATTTTTATAGCATTAAATATGCTATTTTATTTTACTTCGTTCTCTTATTGTAACTTATATAAGGTGTTTAATTTAAGTTTTCTGTATAGTTTTGGACAATTATTTTTCGGAATTTACTGGATAGCTATTTCATTTGAGACTGGAGAAATGGGAGGTTATTTTACTGGTTTAATAGCAGTATTTCTGTTGTGTTTGTTTTTAGCAATTTTTATTGCTTCCTTTATTACTTTAGCAAAATATTTATCTAGTTTATGGAATTTAAATATTATGGGATATGCAATTTTATTTTCAGTATTTTATGGTTTTGCAGAATATACAAGAGGTAATTTACTAGGAGGTTTTCCATGGAATACACTAGGGTATATTTGGTCTGATTCTTATTTTTTTCTTAAGCCTGTAGCTTTATTTGGTATATATGGACTAGGTTTGATTAGCATAATAGCTATTTTATCAGTATCTTTATTCTTCAAAAATATATTATTTGCATTTTATGCAATTCTACCTATGGCAATTTTATCTATTTATTTTTTGCTTAAAGATGAAAGTATTTATTCAGAAAAAGAAAATATTTCAATAAGGTTGGTACAGCCTAATATTAAGCAAGAAGAAAAATGGAAAAAGAGCCTAAGAGAAAAACACTTTCAGAAACTGGTGTCTTTATCTATATATGATAACAATAATTTTAAACCAAAGTTTATCATATGGCCTGAATCTGCATTTGAACTTAATTTAGAAAAAAATCAGCATGAAAATATAAATTTATTTAATTGGTTAGAAAAAGGTCAATTNTTAATTACCGGNTCTACAAGAGTAGTTAATAATGTTGAAAGTCAANNGCAAATTTATAATAGNGNATTTGTAATAAATAATAACGGCNAAATTATTAATTATTATGATAAAGTCAAATTAGTTCCNTTTGGTGAATTTATTCCATTAAGAAAATNATTAAATTTNAAAAAAATTACGATGGGTTCTTTAGATTTTAGTTCAGGAATAAATAGTAATATTTTAGCTTTTGAAAAAGACACACTTAAAATAGGTTTTTTGATTTGCTATGAGATAATTTTTCCAGAAAAAGTGATAAATGGAGCAAGGCCAGATTTTTTAGTTAATATAACAAATGATGCTTGGTACAGAGACTCAATTGGGCCAGTACAGCATTTGTCTGCAGCGAGAGTTAGAGCTATTGAGGAAGGAATAACAGTTGTAAGGGTTGCCAATACAGGGATCTCATCAGTGGTAAGCCCTTCAGGAAAATATTTAAATAAACTGTCACTAGAAAAAGAAGGAATTATAGATATTAATTTTGTAAAAAAATCACATCCAACTTTATTTGCTGCATATGGAAATTTTATCTATATAATTTTGAGTTTTTTTATGTTATTGGTGTCTAGGTTTGTTTTTAAAAATTATAAATTTAAGGAAAGATAAATAATGAATAATAATTACTTATTTACTTCTGAGTCTGTTTCAGAAGGACATCCTGATAAAATATGCGATCAAATATCAGATGCTATTGTTGATGCTTATTTAAGTAAAAGTTCTAATAAAGATAATGTAAGAGTTGCATGTGAAACAATGGTTACAACAAATAAGGTTATTATAGCTGGTGAAGTTAGAGGCCCTGAAATTTCTGAAGCAGAGCAAGAACATATTGCTAGACAAGTGGTTAAGGAAATAGGATATGAGCAAAAAAACTTTCATTGGCAAAATTTTGATTTTAGTAGTTATTTGCATGAACAATCTCAAGATATTGCCCAAGGAGTAGATTCAAATGATTCAAGAACTGAAGGGGCTGGTGATCAAGGAATAATGTTTGGTTATGCATGTACAGAGACAAAAGAATTTATGCCAGCAGCTATACAATATAGCCACCAAATTCTTAAATCCTTATCAGAGCATAGAAAAAAAGGAAAGGTTCCAGGAATACTTCCTGACTCAAAATCTCAAATTACATTAAAATATATAGATAATAAGCCAATAGGGTGTGATAATATAGTAATCTCTTCACAGCATGAAGCTGGGGTAAGTAAAAAGAATATTTTTGATTATTTATATCCTATTATTGAAGATTCGTTGCCAAAAGGGTGGATGCCTAGGGAAGAAAACATATTTATAAATCCTACAGGTAAGTTTGAAATAGGTGGACCAGATGGAGATGCGGGGCTTACCGGAAGAAAAATTATAGTTGATACATATGGAGGGTCTTGCCANCATGGTGGAGGAGCATTTTCAGGTAAAGATCCTTCTAAAGTAGATAGATCTGCCGCTTATGCTGCAAGATATGTCGCAAAAAATATTGTTTATGCGGGGCTGGCTGAAAGATGTACAATTCAATTATCTTATGCAATAGGCATGGTTGAGCCTTTATCAGTTTATGTAAATACCCATGANACNGGTAAATTATCCGAATTAGAGATAATAAATTTAATCAAATCCAATTTTGATTTAACTCCTAGAGGTATAAGAGAAATGTTAAATTTATCAAATATAANTTATTTACCTACAGCTGCTTATGGTCATTTTGGACGAGAGTCGGAAAATAATGTGTCTTTTACTTGGGAAAAAACTAATAAAGCAGTACATTTAACAGGACTAAGTAATTAAAGATGCAAGATTTATACGGAAGACGAATTGGAAGAAAATTAGGTAAAAAAAAAAGCATTTAATAGAAAACCTTTATCCAAGAATAAACTTAGGAAATATTTCTAAGCGAATAAATATAATAGATTTATTTCCAAAATCTGTAGAAAGGTATTGGTTAGAAATTGGATTNGGTTCTGGTGAAAATATTAAATGGCAGCTTCAAAATAATCCAAATATAGGTTTAATTGGNTGNGAACCTTATATCAATGGGCTAGCTCATTTATTANCTATATTGACAGAAGAAGAGTTAAAAAGAATTAAGATATTTAATGGNGATGCGCGAAATATTTTATCATATTTTAAATCCAATACTTTTGAGAAAGTTTTTTTATTATTTCCAGATCCATGGCCAAAAAAAAGACATCATAAAAGAAGAATTATTCAAACTATTTTCTTGGATGATATATCAAGGATAATGTCATTAAAGGGAGAATTAAGAATAGCTAGTGATGATTATTCATATGTATGTTGGATAATGAATCATATTTTATATAATGATAAATTAGTTTGGAAATTTGAGTCCATGAAAGATATTTTAGAAAAACCTGTTGATATAGCTAAAACTAAATATCAAGAAAAAGCAGATATACTTAATAAACAGTCTTATTATTTTAAATTATTAAAGGAAAATTGATAATTTTTAAAAATTAGTATATAAATATNTTATATTTAGAATTTATTTANAAATAAGCCGAGAGGCTTATTTTTTTTTTGGAGTTAANATTGTTAGAAGATGAGGAGATTTTTAATAAAGTCATTGAGCCACTATTTATAAGAAATATAGGTCCTTTAATTTTAGAGACGCTTAAAAATAATGGTTATCGTTTGATTAGATTGAGGGAGTATAAAGGTTCTAATAATACTTTGCAGTTTATGATTGAGCATAATAATATGAAAAATGTGGAAATATCAGATTGTGTAAAAATTAGTAAATTATTAACAAATTTACTAGATAATAGGTCTATTGGGAGTAGTTTTAATATTGAAGTGTCTTCACCAGGTGTAGAAAGACCANTAATAGAATATTCAGACTTTATTAGATTTAAGGGGAGCAAAATCAGAGTTTTATTAAAAAAAGAAATTAAAGATAAAAATAAATATGCGGGAAAATTAATTAATTGCGAGAATGAGAAAATAGAATTATTAATTGAAAAAAAAGGATCAAATATAACTTTTGATTTTAAAAATATAAAAGATGCAAATTTAGTCTATGAATTTTAGTATTATAAATATGAGAGGTTTAAAATGATTGAAGAAGATTTAAATCAAAGTTCCGCAAGGCCAGAGCTATTACAAATAGCAGAATCTGTAGCTAGGGAAAAATCTATAGATCAAANTATAGTTATAAAAGCAATGGAACAAGCTATTCAATCTGCTGCAAAAAGAAAATATGGCCAAGAATTAAATATAAGAGCAGGAATAAATAAAAAAAGTGGTGAGATAGAAATAGCAAGGGTATTAGAAGTAGTGGAAACTGTAGAAAATAGTGCAACAGAAATAACCTTTGAAGAAGGAAAGAAAAGGGATGCAGAAGCTAGGTTAGGAGATTATTTTTATGATCCATTACCGCCTATAGAACTTGGAAGAGTAGCGGCTCAAACTGCTAAACAAGTAATAGTTCAGAGAGTTAGAGACGCTGAAAGAGAAAAGCAATACGAAGAATTTAAAGATAGAGTAGGAGAGGTTGTAAATGGGTTAGTTAAGAGAATAGAATATGGNAATGTAATTGTTGACTTGGGAAAAGGNGAAGCATTTATNAGAAGAGATGATGTTATTCCTAGGGAAACTTTTNGACCNGGAGATCGCATTAGGGCTTGGATTGAAGATGTAAAACAAGAGCAAAGAGGTCCTCAAATATTTTTATCTAGAACCGCAAATGAATTTATGGCAAAGCTATTTACACAAGAGGTTCCTGAAATATATGATGGAATTATAGAAATAATTGCTGTTGCTAGAGATCCTGGAAGCAGAGCTAAGATATCAGTAATATCAAAGGATAATTCAATTGACCCTGTGGGAGCTTGTGTAGGCATGAGAGGCAGTAGGGTTCAAGCAGTAGTCGCAGAATTGCAAAATGAGAAAATTGATATCATACCTTTTTCAGAAGATGTTCCAACTTATTTAGTTAATGCTCTGGCGCCTGCGGAAGTAACAAAAGTAGTTTTAGACGAAGATGATAAAAAAGTTGAAATAATTGTTCCTGATGACCAATTAAGCTTAGCTATAGGAAGAAGGGGCCAAAATGTAAGGTTGGCATGTCAATTAACAGGCTGGGACATTGATATACTTACCGAAGGTTCAGAATCNGAAAGAAGACAANCTGAAATGAAGGATNTTTCAGAATTATTTATTGAAAAATTAAATGTTGATGAAGTTATAGCTCAAGTTTTAGTTACAGAAGGGTTTTCATCATTAGAGTCNGTGGCTTATGTTCCTCTTAAAGATTTAATTGAAATTGAAGGGTTTGATGAAAAAGTTGCTGAAGAATTACAGGAAAGAGCAATAAACAGCTTAAAAGAAATTGAAGTAAGCTTAAAGAAAACTATTGAAGATTTAAAACTTAGTGATGATCTAATTAATTTTGAAGGTTTGAATAATACAATTTTAGTTAAATTAGGTAATGCGAATATTAAAAAATTAGATGATCTTGCAGATTTAGCTAGTGATGAATTAAAAGAGATTTTAGGTGAAATTAAAATTTCAAATAAAGATATAGATGATATAATTATGAGAGCCAGATCTTCATGGTTTGAGGATTAAATTTATATAATAAAAAGCTTTAGTAAATAGCTATTGATTAATTATTAAAAGTAAAAGGTTATATTTATGAGTCAAGAATCTAATGACAAAGAAAAAAATGAAGAAAAGTCAAATAATGCTAGCACTAAAAAGCTTGGTCTGTCTTCATCTGGAAGACTAGAATTAAAAAAGACTATAGAGAGCGGCACTGTAAGACAATCTTTTGCACATGGTAGGTCAAAGTCTGTTTCTGTAGAGGTAAAGAAAGTAAGAAGTTATAAAGTAAGTCAAAATAATAATTTAGATAATAATAAAATAAATACACCTGATAGACAAAACAATAACCTCTCTGAATCAGAAAAAGCAGCTCGTTTAAATGCATTGAATAATGCAAGTAAAAATAAAGAAATTTCTAAAGATAAAGAGCATGTAAAAGAGTTAATTTCAAATGAAGAAATAAAATTAGAAAAAAATGATAAAAATAAAACAACTAATAAAAAAGAAAATGTTTCTAAAAAGACTAAAGTAACAAATAAAGAAAATATAGTTGAAGATATTCCTATTCCTGTAAAAGAGTCTGATAGTGATAGGTCTGTTAGATTAAGAAAAGAAGAAGAGGCAGAAGAAAGAAAGAAGAATAATAAAAAACAATTATCTTTAGGAAGAGAATTTGGTCAAAGAAGACAAAAAAAATTATCAATAAATCAATCTTTTGACGAGGAGGATAGGCAAAGATCATTAGCATCTGTTAGAAGGGCGCGAGAAAGAGAAAAGCGTAATAATGCAATTGCAGCAGGTGGAGGAGGAGATTCAACTAAAAAAATAGTAAGAGAAGTAACTGTTCCTGAAATCATTACAGTCCAAGAATTAGCTAATAGGATGGCAATTAGAAGTGGTGATGTAGTAAAATCTCTAATGAAGAATGGCGTATTAGCTACAGCAACTCAAAATATAGACGGAGATACAGCAGAATTAGTTGTTATTGAATTTGGTCATACTGTAAAAAGAGTTTCTGATGCTGACGTTGAAATAGGACTTGAGATCAAAGATGATTCATCGGAAGGAGTTAAAAGGCCACCTGTGGTTACAGTTATGGGACATGTGGATCATGGAAAAACATCTTTGTTAGATGCAATTAGATCAACAGATGTTGTTAGCAGAGAATCTGGAGGTATAACTCAACATATTGGAGCTTATCAAATAGAAAACAAAGAGTCTGATTTGATTACATTTATTGACACTCCAGGACATGCAGCTTTTAGTGCAATGAGAGCTAGAGGAGCAAATATTACTGATATTGTAGTATTGGTAGTTGCCGCTGATGATTCTGTTATGCCACAAACAGTAGAAGCTATTCAACATGCTTTAGCAGCTAAGGCACCAATTGTTTTAGCTATTAATAAAATTGATACTCCTGGCGCTAATCCTTCAAAAGTTAAACAAGACTTGTTACAACATAATATTATTACTGAAGAACTAGGTGGTGAAGTAGTAAGTGTTGAAGTTTCTGCGTTAAAAAAGACAAATATAGATGAATTAATATCAACGATAAACTTACAAGCAGAAATTTTAGATTTGAAGGCAGTAAGAAATGGAGTTTCGTCAGGTATAGTAATTGAATCAAGAGTAGATACTGGTAGAGGGGTCGTGGCAACATTATTAGTTTCAAGAGGTGAATTAAAAATTGGAGATATAATTGTAGCTGGACAAAATTGGGGGAAAATTAGAGCCTTACTAGACCATAATAGTAAAAACATGTCTCGAGCATACCCAAGCGACCCTGTAGAGATTTTGGGTTTAAATAGCGCGCCTCAGGCAGGAGATATATTTACTGTTGTGGAAAATGAATCGAGAGCTAGAGAAGTAACAGAATATAGAAAGCAAGTTTCTCAAAAAAATAATATTGCTGGTTTAAAAAGTAGTGCTACAAATTTAGATCAAATGCTTTCAGAGATAAAACAGGGTGAAAGAAAAATAATGCCAATTGTTCTAAAAACTGATGTTAATGGTTCTATGGAAGCAATATCTTCTGCAATTAAAGACCTAGAAAATGATGAGATAGTTCCTCAAATTATTTTAGCAGGTGTGGGGTCTATAAATGAAAGTGATATAATGTTATCTGTTTCGTCTAATGCCGTAGTAATAGGTTTCAATGTAAGAGCAGATGCTCCAGCTAAAAAATTAGCCAAACAACATAATATTGATTTTAAATATTATTCTATAATTTACGAAGTGCTAGACGATGTTAAAAATTTATTATCGGGTTTAATGGCTCCTATAAAGAAAGAAGAGTTTTTAGGATATGCTAAAATTAAACAGGTATTTAAAATTACTAAAGTTGGAAAAATTGCTGGGTGTGAGGTTACAGAAGGTGTGGTAAGAAAGAATATAAAGGTAAGATTACTTAGAGATAATGTAGTTATTCATGAAGGTGATTTATCTACGTTAAAACATCACCAACAAGAAGTAAATGAGGTTAAAGAGGGATCTGAATGTGGTATAGCATTGGCAAATTATGAAGATATAAAAGAAGACGACATTATTGAATGTTTTGATGTTAAAACGGAATTACCAAAGTTATAGGAATAAGAATATTTAATGAATTATAGTAAAAATATTGGAAGATCTTCAAGACAGTTAAAATTTGGAGAAAATCTGAGAAAATCAATATCATTAATAATTC
>PAYS01000001.1 GCA_002715265.1 Candidatus Pelagibacterales bacterium | reverse complement strand
TTTAAGAGATATGGCTGTATCCTTAATTGCATCCCAGGTTATTTTAGTCATAGGAATACCATTTTTTAATCTGTCCTTTTCAGTATGTATTTCTTTTTCACCAGGTATCAGCACATAATCAGTACCTTTATTAGGTTTTGCAGATTTAAAAAATTTTATATATCTTCTTATTTCTTGATCATATTCTTTACCTTTTACATATTTAGAAGGGTTTAAATAAATAGAGAACATTCCATTTCTAAATGGCTGAGATTTATTATCTCTTCCCATACCGCTTCCTGTAACAGCACCTGCCAATAATTCACATAAAAAGGATAAACCAGATCCTTTATGTAATCCGAATGGTTGAAAAGCGCCTGTTCCTCCTCTAGAACTTTTAGCATTTGGGTCTTTCGTTCCGTATATTACACTTGTATCATTTGTATCATTTCCTTTATCATTAATTAATGAATTTTTAGGAATAGATTTCCCTCCTTGATGAGCAACATAAGCTTTTCCTTCAGCTACAAGTGAAGTTGCAAAATCTAAAATAAATGGTTTTTTATTTTTAATAGGTACTCCTGCTGAAAACGGATTAGTAGAAAACCTTCTTTCCCAAGATCCATATGGAGCAACCAATAAACCTGCAATACTGTTTACAAAATGCACAGATATAATTCCTTTTTCAGCCGCCATTTCAGAAAAATCTCCTATTCTTCCTAAGTGTCCTGAATTTTTAATACCTATAATGGCGTTGCCATATTTTTTTGCCTTCTTAATTCCTAGTTTACAAGCAAAAGGGCCTACAGTTTGTCCAAAACCATCTAGACCATCTACAATACTAAAATTATTACTTTCCATTAATATTTTAGGTTTAACATTCGTAACGATATGATTGTCTTTTATCATGTCAACATATCTGGGTGTTCTTATTACTCCATGACTATCATGGCCAACTAAACTAGCTTTTGTAAGATATTCAGCAATTCTCTCTGCTTCTCCTTTATTGCATCCTGCTTTTTTGAATACAGTGAATATCAATATTTTTAATGGTTTAGATTTTAATTTCATAGTATTTCCAAAATAGAATTTGTTAACAGATGATTATTATAGTTTTATTACAAACTAAAAATATTCAAATATTATATACGTTTAATATTTATGTTTAAATAAAAATTATTATAAAAAAATTAAATAGAATTATTTTTACTTATTTTTATATAAGTTTCTCGCAATATTTCAGTAATAGTCCCCATTTGTCCATTTCCAATATTATTTTTATCTATTTTTGTAACAGGTGCTATCAAAGTAGAGGCTGATGATATAAAAGCTTCATTAGATTCAAGTGCTTCTTTGATAGTGAATGGTCTTTCTTCAATAGAAAGTTTTAAATTTTTTGCAACTTCTATTAGAGTTTTACGAGTAATTCCTGGNAGTAACTTATTTGATAAGTTTCTTGTAATTATATTATTATTNTTATCTATTATGTAAGCATTATTTGAGGTNCCTTCATTAACAAAACCATCATCATCTATTAACCATGCATCATCTGCTCCTAACTTATGTGCTTCTGTTTTAATTAAAGTAGCATATAATAACTGAGTAGTTTTAATATCTTTTCTTTGCCACCTTAGGTCATTTCGAGTGATTATTTCTAATCCATTTGTTTTAAAATCAACATTAGTTAGATTTTTTTCTTGAGTAAAAGCAAAAATATTTGGAGTAATATTATTATCTTTTATTAGAAAGTCTCTTTCAATTGTTCCTCTGCTAACTTGCATATATATCAAACCTTCCTTGTTAGAAAATTTGTTTTTATTTATAAGTTCTTTGTGAATCTCTAAAAGAAACTCATAGCTAAAACTATTTTTTATTTCTAATTCTTTTAAGGATTTTTNGAGTCTGTCTATATGTGCTGGGAAGTCTATAAGTTTGTTATCTATAACAGCTGTAACTTCATATACTGAATCTGAAAATAACAACCCTCTATCAAAAATAGATATTTTAGCGTTTTTTTCATCAATATATTTGTTATTAACATAGACTATCCTTTTCATAATATAATTATGCTTCAAAATCTTTTATAAACTTATACATTAACTGTGTTGTATCATAAGGTTTTTCAATCATCATCATATGGCCACAATTATCTAAAATATTAATTTTAGAATTGATAATATTTTTTGATAGTTCATAAGCTTTTTTGGCTGGTGTCATTTTATCTTTTTTGCCGGAGATTATTAATAATTTTTGTTTAAGACTTTTGCTTATTTCCATAATATTGTTGTAATTATTACAAGCTATAAGATCTTTGGCAAGAATGCCAGGAAGAGACTCCATAATAAGTTGAATAGAAGAATCTATCATCCAATAACCGGGTAATGGNTGTCCACCCAAATGGTTNTTTTTATCATAACTCCAGTCGGTAATCATTTCTGCAGCGGAATTTATATTATTTTTTGCCGCATCTATTAAGTTTGGGTGAACAGGCATAGATGATGATGTGCCTAATAATATTAAACCTTTTACATTTTTGTTATTTAGTTTTGCTGCTTCTATGCCTATTAGTGATCCCATTGAGTGTCCTGCAATAATAGCATGAGTAATTTTTAACTCATTAATTAATTCAATTACCCACAAGGCCATATCTTCTATAGTTTCTAGTCCATTTCCTTCTGAGGAACCATGACCTGGAAGATCAATTGCTAAAACATTTATTCCTTTGCTTGCCAAGTAGCGAGTTTGCATTTGCCAAACAGTAGCATTCATGCCAGCTCCATGGATTAAGAAAACAGTAGGACTCTCTGATTTATTATTATAGCCTCCGTTTAATATATTAATATTTGTATTCTTTATTTTTTTTATCATTTTTAGGCTCTCTGTGATGCTTTTAAGGAATTATTTAAATCATTGGTAATATCTGATATATCTTCAATACCTACAGATATTCTAATTAAATTTTCTTTTATTCCTGCATGTTCTAAATCCTCTTTTTTCATTTGTTGGTGGGTAGTAGAAGCTGGGTGAATTACTAATGTTTTTGCATCACCTACATTTGCTAAATGTGANGCTAATAATGAATTTTCTATAAATTTTTTACCTGCTTCCTTACCTCCTTTTACTCCAAAACTTATTATTGCTCCTGCTCCTTTTGGAAGNATTTCTTTAGCAATATTATAACTTTTATGGCTTTTTAAAGATGGATGATTTACCCATTCCACGTTTTCATTATTTTCCAAAAATATTGCAACTTTNTCAGCATTTTCTATATGTCTATCCATTCTAACTGGAAGAGTTTCTAATCCTTGTAATATGTNAAAGGCATTCATGGGACTAATGCATGCTCCAAAATCTTTCATGCCTTCTGATCTCATTCGCATAATTAGAGCTTGTTGTCCAAATTCTTCTGCATAGATGATGTTGTCATAACCAACATAAGGTTCTGTTAAAGTTGGAAATTTATTACTTTCTTTCCATTTAAATTTTCCACTATCTATTACTATTCCTCCTATAGCAATTCCATGTCCTCCCATAAACTTTGTAAGGGAATGCATTACAATATCTGCACCCAATTTNAATGGTTGCATTAAATATGGAGTAGTAAAAGTGCTATCAATCATAAGGGGTANACCTGCATTTTTTGCGATATCGCTTACCTTCTTAATGTCAAGCACATCTATATTTGGATTTCCTATGGTTTCAGCAAATATAAGTTTAGTATTATCCTGAATTGCATCAGCAAAACTTTCTGGTCTTTCTGGATTAACAAAAGTTGTATTTATGCCAAATCTAGGAAGAGTAAATGATAATATATTATGTGTCCCACCATATATAGAATTTGATGCAACTATATGGCTGCCTTGATCCATTAATGTTGCTACAGTAAGAAAAAAAGCGGCCATTCCACTGGAAGTTGCTACGGCTCCTATACCTCCTTCTAAGGCTGCAACTCTCTCTTCGAGAACTGAAATAGTAGGATTAGATATTCTAGAGTAAATGTGTCCTGGTTGTTCTAAATTATATAAAGATGATGCATGGTCTGTATCTTTAAAAAGATACGATGTTGTCTGATGAATAGGCACGGCTCTAGAACCATTTATAGGATCTGTTTCTTGACCTGCATGGAGGCTTAATGTATTAAATTTATAAAATTTTGATGATGTCATTATTTTTACCTTAACAAAATATAGTTTTTAATTTTATTTTTAACAGTATATTATTTTTAGTAAATTGGGAATTAAATATGAATGATAAAATAAATTCAGTAGCGGTTCTTGGAGCAGGTACTATGGGTGCAGGAATTGCAGCATTGGCGGCAGATCAAGGTTGTAAGGTGTTATTATTAGATATTAATGACGAGGCCGCATCAAAAGGTAAAAATGCTATGACAGCAGATAGAAACCCTTTGTTGAAGGACTTAAGTAAAATTGAAAATGTTAAAATTGGAAATTTTAACGATAATTTTTCTGATATAAATCAATATGATTGGATATGTGAAGTAGTTGTGGAAAGGCTAGATATAAAAAGACAGATATTCGAAAATATTGAAAAATATAGAAAAGATGGTTCTGTAGTAAGCTCAAATACTTCTGGTATTCCTTTAAGAGATATTACTGAAAATATGTCAGATAGATTATTAAAAGATGTTTGCATTACTCACTTTTTTAATCCTGTTAAAATAATGAAATTGTGTGAAGTAATTCCTGGAGAAAAAACATTAGAAGTTAATCTAAATAAGTTAAAAGTATTTATTTCGGATATATTAGGCAAAGGTGTTGTAAATGCAAAAGATACAGTTAATTTTATAGGAAATAGAATTGGTTGTTATTGGATGCTAAAGGGTTTGCATGAAGGAAAAAATGCTAGGGAAGAAGGTATATCTCAAGAGATATCAGATGCATTGATGTCTAGACCTATGGGGCTTCCTCCAACTGGTTTATATGGTCTAATAGATTTAATAGGTTTGGATGTAATGTATTCAGTGGGAAAGAATTTATCAATAAACCTTCCTAAAGATGATGATGGATTAAAATACGTCAATTTACCAGATGAAGAGCAAAAATTATATGATAATGGTCAACTAGGAAGAAAAACAGGAGGTGGCTTTTATAGAATCCAAAAACTAGATAATGGTGATAAATTAAAAGAAGTTTATGATTTAGGAAGTGGTGATTGGCGAGAAGCTAGAAAAATTGATATGGAAAAAGATCTAAATGTTATTTTAGAAGATAGCAACTATGGTCTTTATTCATGGAAGGTTATGGGTTCAACGCTTATGTATGCAGCTGATTTAATTCCAGAAATTGCTGATGATATAGTTAATGTTGATAGAGCCATGAAATGGGGTTTTGCATGGGCAAAAGGTCCCTTTGAAATGATTGATGAGCTAGGCCCATTCAAATGTATTGAAAAGTGTAAGAAATTAGGAAGTGTTCCGAAAATGTTGCAGATATTAGAGAACTCTGGAGAAAAAAGTTTTTATACTGATGACGGGAAATTTATGGATATTTCTGGAACTTATAAAAAGATTAGTGATTAATATTATTTAAAATTGGTATTTCAGTAGTTTCTTTCATGGTTTCCATAATGAATGAAGAGGTAACTTCAAATACTTCAACATTATTGATCAAATTTTGATAGAATTTATCAAAATCTTTCATATTATAAGACAATACATCAATAATATAATCGTATGTTCCGCTAATTCTATATAACCCAATAACTTGACTTTGCTTTAAGATATATTTCTTAAAATTTTCTGACCAGTTTTGTTTATGTTGACTAGTTTTAATAAATATAAATGTTCTATTTGAATATCCTATTTTTTCATAGTCTAAAATTGCTGTTTTATGTTTAATAAAACCTGCAGTTTGAAGTTTTTGTATTCTATTCCAGCATGGTGATACAGACAATTTTATTTCTTTTGCTATTTCTTTAATAGGTGTTGATGCATCTTTTTGAAGAATATTAAGAATTTTTACATCAACATCATCTAGTTTATTATGGAACATTTTTCTACTAACTTGAATATTATTAGAAATTAATTCTATTTTATCTCATTTTTATGAAAATTAAAAGAAAAATATTCGACATAGTTGTATAAATATATATATTTACCTTTTTTTTGATTTTAAATAATTATAAGGATAATGATATGTTGCGTATTAACGAAGAAGCTCCTAATTTTCAAATAAACACTACTCATGGAGAAATTAATTTTCATAATTGGATAGGAGATGGGTGGGCAGTTCTTTTTTCACATCCTAAAGATTTTACTCCAGTTTGTACAACAGAGTTAGGTACGCTAGCTAAAATGGCAGATGAATTTAAATCTAGAAATTGTAAAATTATTGGACTAAGTGTTGATAGTATAGACGATCATAATTCATGGAAAAATGATATAGAAGATGTAGCTGGTGCAACATTATCTTATCCTCTTATAGCAGACGAAAATTTAGAGGTAGCTAAGTTATATAATATGTTGCCTATTAAAATTGAGGGTAATGCTTCTGATAGAACCGCTGTTGATAATCTTACGGTAAGATCTGTATTTCTTATTGGTCCAGATAAACGTATTAAAATGAGTCTTACTTATCCTATGAGCAGTGGTAGAGATTTTTTTGAAATTTTAAGAGTTTTGGACTCATGTCAATTAACCGCAAATTATAAAGTTGCTACGCCAGCAAATTGGAAGTCTGGTGATGATGTAATCATTGTTCCTGCAGTTGATAATGAAGAAGCTAAAAAGTTATTTCCAGAGGGTTGGACTACAGTAAAACCTTATCTAAGAACTCTTCCAGATCCAAGAAAATAATGTATACTTAATCTATTATGGATTATGTAGAAAATATAACATCCTTAGTAGGTAATACTCCTCTTATTAAATTGAAAGAGGTTTCGGAGATTACTGGTTGTACTATTTTAGGTAAAGCTGAATTTCTTAATCCAGGACAATCTGTTAAGGATAGAGCTGCTTTATCAATTATTAGAGATGCTGAAAGTAAAAATCTTTTGGAACCCGAAGGGTTAATAGTAGAAGGTACAGCTGGGAATACTGGAATAGGTCTTACAGTTATAGGTCAAGCATTAGGGTATAAGACTCTGATAGTGATGCCAGAAACACAAAGTGAAGAAAAAAAATCCTCTTTGAAAGATTTAGGAGCTTCATTATTATTAGTGCCTGCTTTACCATATTCAAATCCAGGAAATTATATAAGAGTTTCAGAAAAAGTAGCCAAAGAAAAGAATGCATTTTGGGCTAATCAATTTGATAACATAGCTAATAAAATGGCTCATATTGAAGGTACTTCTCAAGAAATTTGGAGTCAAACTAATCAGAAAATTGATGCTTTTATTTCAGCAGTTGGGACAGGAGGAACTTTGTCCGGTGTATCACAAGGATTAAAACATAAAAATAAAAATATAGTTACAGTCTGTGCAGATCCATATGGATCAGGAATGTATACTTGGATTAAAGAGGGTGAAGCAAATGCTTCAGGGTCATCAATAACTGAAGGTATCGGGCAAAGTAGAATTACTAAAAATTTAAAGGATGCTCTAATAGATGATGCATTTCAAATAAATGATTCTGAAGCTTTAAATATTATATATAATTTATTAAAAAACGAGGGATTAAGTCTGGGACCTTCGTCAGGAATAAATATAGCAGGAGCAGTAAAATTAGCAAAGCAAATGGGTCCAGGTAAAACAATAGTAACAATTTTGTGTGATTACGGAATAAGATATGCTAGTAAAATTTATAATATTGAATTTTTAAAATCAAAAGATTTGCCAATACCTGATTGGCTTTAAGTTAATATGAAAGGAGAAAAATATGGATTTAGGTATTAGAGGAAAAAATGCAATTATATGTGCATCAAGTAGAGGTTTAGGTAAAGCATGTGCATTATCACTTGCCATAAATGGGGTTAATGTGGTTTTAAATGGCAGGGATGAAAAAGTTTTAAATAATACTAAAAACGAAATTTTAGATGCTACTCCTAATGTAAAAGTTAATGCTGTCGCCTGTGATGTTTCTACTCAAGAGGGTAGAAATATGCTTATGGAAGCATGTCCTTCTCCAGATATATTAGTAAATAACAACGGAGGGCCTCCATTTAGAGATTTTCGTGAATTAGATAGAGATTCTATAATTGAAGGCGTAGATATGAATATGATAACTCCTATAGAATTAGTTAAAAGTGTTATAGATGGAATGATAGAGAAAAATTTTGGTAGAATCGTTAATATTACGTCGGTTTCAGTTAAAAGGCCAGTTGTAGGATTAGATTTATCAAGTGGTGCTAGGGCTGGTTTAACCGCATTTTTAGCTGGTGTATCAAGGTCAATAGCAGATAAAAATATCACAATAAATAATATATTACCTGGATTCTTTGATACGGATAGACTGAGGCAAGGAGTCACTTCAATGGCTAAAATGAATAGTGAGAGTGAAAATGTTGTGGCTGACAGGATGGCAAATAGTATACCATCAAAAAGATTTGGGACGCCTCATGAATTTGGTGAAACATGTGCTTATTTGTGTAGTGTTCAGGCTGGATACATTACAGGACAAAATATCTTATTAGATGGAGGATTATTTGATAGCTCATTTTAGGTTTTTGACGTTATAGGAGAATTTCTTGATTTGTAAAAGTCTTCCCGGTTGCTTTGGTATTGAGATTAGTAAAATTGATTTAAGTTCAAGTTTATCTAATGACGAAATTACTAATATTAAAAAGCTATTTCAAGATTTTCATCTTATAGTTTTTAAAGAACAAAATTTAAATGATGATGATCAATTAAAATTCACGGAATATTTCGGAGAACTAGAGGAATTTCCTGAGGCTGATAAAACTAAGGAGTCAAATAAGACTTATCATGTAGCTAATGTAACAGTTGAAGGTAAACATCTTAAAGAAGAAGATGATCAAGTAATTTTTCAAAAAGTTAATCAACGCTGGCATACAGATAGTTCATATCGATTTATTCCCTCTTATGCTTCTCTTTTATATGGTATAGAAGTTCTTCCAGATGAAGCTAGAGGAGGGGAGACAGAATTTGTGAATATGTTTAAAGTATATGAAAATTTAGAAGATGATTTAAAGACTAAATTAGAATCTTTACATATGGTTCATTATTATGAATATGGAAGAAGAATGTTTCCAAACCTTCCTCCAGTTAGTGCATTTGAAAGGGAAAATATTCCGCCTGTTTCTCATCCAATTATAAGGTTGCACCCTGATCGAAATAATAAAAGGTCTCTGTTTTTTACTGCCAATGCAGGTAATGAAATTGGTGGAATGAAACAAGAAGAGGGTGCATCTCTTCACTCTCATTTAGTTGATATAGTTGAAAACTCTTCATTTCAATATAAGCATAGATGGGAAAAAGGAGATTTAGTAATGTGGGATAATAGATGTCTTTTACATAGGGCTATACCTTATGATATGAATAAATATAGAAGAGTGTTTAGAAGGACTACGGTGGCAGGATCAACAGCTATTAAGGGTCCTTTCTTAAACCCAGAAAATATAAGGAATTAAAATGGAATTATATAGTATTGATTGGTCACCTTGGGTGAGGAAAGTAAGAATTGCTGCTATTGAAAGAGGAATTGAAAATAACATAGAGTTAATAACTGCTAATATTGGATTTGAAGATAAAACTTTAAAAAAATTTGTAGATAATAATATAACAAAAGTAAATCCCTCTGGACGTGTGCCAACCTTAATAACTGAAGATGGACAATGTATTTATGATAGCACAGTTATTGTTCATTATCTTGATAGTATAGGAAATGAGACTCCAATTATTCCANAANAAAAAAATAAAAAAAAAAATTAATTGTTTAAAAATTAATGCTTTAGTAGATGAAGTAATAGATTCCCTTCGTCATATAAGTATTGAGAACAGAAGAGAANAAAAAATAAGATTACCTGATTGGTTAGAAGCACTAGATCATAAAATTATAAGAGGTATAGGGGTAATAGAAAGTCATATTAATTTTCTATCAAGTTCTACTACAAAAGTTTTAAATTTAGCTGATATTAGTTCTATTATTTTAATAGGTACTATAAGACGAAATCCAAACTCACCATATAACATTTTTTCTGATGAATTAAATAATTGGTATAATAATATGAATAAAAGAGAGTCAGTTTCATCAACTATTCCACCTTCGTTATAAAATATGATTTATATTTTTTCTTGTTTTGTTTCGTACTTAAGTAAATTTTGTTCAAATTCGTGTAATCTTTTCCATATAGAACGTAATTCTGTTATAGTAGTCCAATTGTGAAGAAATAAAGAAAATCCTCCATGTACTCTTTGGAATGCATTACTTACTTGAACTACCGTTCCGAGTAAAATTAAACCAGAGAATAATCCTGGTCCAACAACAAGATATGGGACAACAATCATAATTTGGTCATATGTNTTCATCCATGCATTGAAATATCCATAATGAAGATATAGTCTTTGATAGTTAAACCTTATACCTAGAAATAACTCCCATAACTTTTCTGGTTGTGCNTAATTTTTTTTATCGTCTTCACCTAATACTAGATCTTTTCTAAAAGCTGCTTCGACTTTTTGATTGTTATATTCTAAACCTGGAAGATACCAACCTACAAACCAAGAAATAATCAAACCACCTACAGAAACTACTAGTGCTACCCATACTAATGATCCATTTATACCTTGTAAAAATGGTAGAGCCACTTTATCACTTAAACCCCATAAAATAGGTATAAAAGCAATTAATGTCATTATAGATCTAACTATTTGCAAACCTAAAGATTCAACTATTCGAGCAAATCTATTGCAGTCTTCTTGTATTCTTTGACTAGCTCCTTCAATTTCATTTTCAACAGTTCGCCATCTTGGGATATAGTTAAAGGTTATAGCTTGTCTCCATCTTAAACCGTATATACTAGTAAACCAACTTGTAAAAACTGCAATAATTATATAGGGGAAAGCTAATACAGTAAAAGATGGGTCTCCTGTAAAGTTATTAGTAATATATGATAAAGAAGTTAAGTTTTCAAAAAAGAGATCTATACCTTCCTGCGGATTATCTTTATAATCTGCAGAAGTTTGTAACAAATTATAAAATCTGCCATACCAACTGTTAAAAGCAACAGTGAATTGAACTTGCAACCATAATGAAATAATTAATAATGATAGACCTCCATATGCCCACATCGCCCAAGCTTTTGAATAATAAAATGCTTTAATCATTTTTTTTCCCTACTATCAATACGTTTCATTATTAATTTAAGATTTTTTAATTTTGTATTTATATATTATTAATAAGCTAATAGATATTAAAAATATAATTAATCCTATTATTTTTGTATATGAAATAGGAAGTAAAATCAAAAATCCTGAGGCAAACATTAAAATTCTATAAAATTTATTTATTAATCCAAAAAAGTATAAGTAACTCTCAAAACTTGCTGAAATCAATATTATTGCAAAAATTGCCGTAACAAATGAAATAGTTATATCAAATGCTGACCCATTCATAAGCATTGCAGGATCAAAAACAAATAAAATTGGAAGGAAGAATAAAATTGAGCCTAACCTCATAGATAAAACACCAGTTTCTAAGGCTGAGCTTTTAGAAATAGTTGAAGCAGTAATTGCAGCTATGGCAACAGGGGGAGTAATAAATGAGAGTACTCCCCAATATAAAACATATAAGTGAGCGGCTATAGGAGTAACTCCAGCCTCTATAATAGCTGGAGCTAATACTATAGCTAGAAAAATATAACAGGCACTTACCGTCATACCAACACCTAAAACTAATGATGCTAAAGCTCCAAAAATCAAAATCATATAAATATCTCCTCCAGCAGCAAAAACTAATTCTCGTGATAGAGAAGTTCCAACTCCCGTTAAGGACATAGCACCTATTATAACTCCTATTCCTGATAATAATGATACTATTCTACTAATAATTTCTCCCATTTTTATGAATAAATTTTTCCAGCTAAATACTACATTTTTTGAAATAATAGTTATTAATAATAATAATAAAGAAGCAACAAAGGGAGCTTCACTTTCAAGTTTTAGGGCTAAAAGTAACCAAATCAGACATATTAGTGATAATATATATGAGTAACCATTAAAAATTGTTTTTCTTAAACTGGGAATGTCTTCTATATTAATAGGCTTTAAATTATTTTTACCTGCGTATAAATCAATTTGTATCATTAATGCTAAATAAAATACAACACCTGGAATTAATGCTGCGTAGAGTATATCTGAGTAAGGCACATTTAAAAAAGAAGCCATAATAAATGCAACTGTTCCCATAACTGGAGGCATTAATACACCACCTGTTGATGCGCATGCCTCAATAGCAGCAGCATATTTTGAAGAATATCCTGCTTTTTTCATTGCTGGAATAGTAAGAGAGCCACTAGTTATAACATTACTTGTAGGACTTCCTGATAGCATTCCAAAAAAACCAGATGCTAGTATTGCCACTTTGGCTTGACCACCTCGTTTTTTACCCATAAGGGATTCTGCTATATTTATAAAAAACTTTCCTCCACCTGTTTCAGATAATACAACACCATATATTAAAAATCCTATAAGTAGGCTTCCCGCTACTTTCATTGGAATACCAATTAAGCTATCCAAGCCCATACTGTGTGCCCTAGCTGCTTCTATTAATGTATATGCATTTCCCCATAGTGCTCCAGGCATCTTGTCAGCAATGATGGGATAAAAAGTGAAAAAAATGGCTATAGAGAATATGAAATATCCACCTGTTCTTCGTAAACTTTCTAATGATAGAATTATAAAAATAATACTCATCACTGTGGGAAAAATAGGAGCTTCTATATCCCACCCTGACATTAAAATATTTTCAGCATTTATGGAAAAATATATTCCAATAAAAAATATAGTTATTGCTGCAATAATATCTGGATAAAATATTTTATTTTTATATCTTTCACTAAAAGGAAATAATAGGAATACTATAGGTTGAAATATTCCTATTAATAGATACAAATAACTATTTGAAACAGGTCTAAATCCAAAAACACCAATATTAAAAATTTGGTTAATAGTAATTAAACATCCAAAAAAAGTTAGGATTATAATTATCCATTTAGGAATAACTCTTAGTTCAGGAAAACTGTTATTTGAGGAATTTTGCAAGTAATAATTTTCTTTCTTCTAACCATTTAGTTTTAAAATCTTCATCATTGAGATTATTATTTTTGTTTAGGAAGTTTTCCCAGCCTTCTAGTAAAGTATTTAGTCTTTCAATTCTTTGATTATTCCATTTTTCATCTTCATCACTCCAAAGATTTTTTTCTTTCAAATATTTTATGGTACCTTTATGAATAGGGGCATCAACAGGAGTGCCTACTGCTGAATTAAGTTTCCATCTGTACATGACAGGAGTTATATCTTTAAATAATTCATAAGATAAATCTATAGCTTTTATAAAGTTATATACTTCTTCTTCACTAGCATCCTCGTAAACTGTAAGTGTAGGATACCTATATCCACCTAATTCTACATTGTTTGTCTCACTTATTCCCGCCCCAANAGTTTCTATTTGGGGATGCATAAAAGGGATAATATTTTGAAGTTTGTTCCAACCATCAATATTATTTTTTGGCATATCTAACCATCTTATACCTTTTCTTGAAGCTGCTAATTCATAAACACCTGGACCACTTGGGACAGCACCAACAGCATCTACTTTACCAGTTTGTAAAGCTTTAACAGAGGCTGTAAATGCAGGAAATACAGTTTTTGTTACGTCATTCCAAGTTAAATTAGCGAATGACATAATAGCTTCTACTTTTACATTTACGGAGGGATTTGCAGTTGTATAAGCTACTCTTTTACCTTTAAGGTCTGAAATTTTATATATGTCAGTATTTGCAGNTACAGCTATACCAAACGTATTGGGCCTAGCAAGAATTACTCTCAAATTTTGAGGTCCCCAGTTTTTAGCTGCAAAATCATAAATCCCTTCACTAGCAAAAAAGGATTCACTTCCTAAAAATGCTATATTAACTCTTTTCTTTTTNAACGGAAGTAANCTTCCAATACCTGTTCCTGAAGGTTTAAGTCTTACTCTAACATTATAATTTTTCATTAATGCATCTGCAAATGCCGATGCTTCTGGATAACTTGAGGAGGCTAATCCATATGTTGACCATACCATAGTTTTCGGAAGTATTATTTCATTTTCATCTGCATTTAATAAGGAATAATTAAAAATAAATGATATAAAAATTATTAATATGCTTTTTTTCATTATTGGTTCCGAGCAGTTTTTAACGCATTTGCATACCACTCAAGTTCATTAGCAAATTTTTCAAACTCTTTATGTCTTTCCTCTATATCATTTGAAATTCTTTCGCCTTCTTCATTAAAGTTTTTACCAACAAAAGGTGCGTGAAGCATACTTGAAATAGGAGGCATTCCTAGTTGTGCTAAAAAAGCTCTTAAAGGAGTGGAAACTCTCACACCTCCAAAAGGAGATACTGAATAAGTTGTAACGGCTGAAGGTTTTTTTTGATATTCATCATAAAAATGATTTAACAAATTAACTAATGCTGGAGGAATAAAATGGTTATATTCTCCGCTAACTATTACAAAGGCGTCAGATTGAGTTAATAAATTGTGTGTTTNTTCTAGAGCTTTTGGAGCAGATCCTTTNTCAAAATCAGCATATCTTTTAACTAGAGGGTTTAGTTTTAATTCTAAAGGATCTATAAGATTAGAATTATTTCCTCTTTTATTAAATTCTTTATAAAGGTATTTAGCAAATTTAATTCCTAATCTACCTTCTCTTGTTGATCCATANATTATACTTATATTTAAAGTCATTGAAATTCCTTAAAAATTAGTTGCCTGTAAAATTTGGGTCTCTTTTTTCAATGAAGTGTGCTACTCCCTCTTTAAAATCTTCGCTAGAAAAGCTATCTAACATATCTTTATCAGCTATTCCTACCGCTTCATCTAACCCTTGCAATAATCCTTGCCAAAGTTGTCTTTTCATTACTCTCATGGATCGTGGAGATACTTGATTAGCTAAGTATTCGGCATATTTTAATACTTCATCCATAAAAATTTCATCATCGTATATTTTATTTACAAAACCAATTTTTTCTGCTTCTTCTGCAGTAATCTTTCGTGCTGTAAGAGTCATATCCATAGCATTNCCCATTCCAACTAATCTTGGCAACAACCAGCTCATTCCATGCTCAGCTATCAGGCCTCGTTTGCTAAAAGCTGTAGAAAATACAGCTGATTTTGCTGCAAATCGCATATCACACCACATAGATAGTATTAGACCTAGGCCAGCTGCTGGACCATTAATTGCAGCAATGATTGGCTTAGGAACACTAGGAAACCACGTTTGAGCCCTTTGAAAATCTAAAGGCCAAGCTTCATCAAAAGGAGCATATGGTGACTCTTTACTTTTTTCTTCTCTTTCCTCAGCATCAACTGCATTTAGAGAATCCATATCAGCTCCTGCGCAAAAGCCTCTTCCCGTTCCTGTTAGAACAATAGCTTTTACTTCTTTATTTTTAGAAGCATTAGACATTGATTCTTTAATTTCTTTCGCCATCTCTTCAGTCCATGCGTTAAGTCTGTCTGGTCTGTTTAATTTTAAAATATGAACTGAATTTTTTATCTCTTCTGTGATAGTATTNAATGACATGAAATTAATCCCTTAGTAAATATTATATAATTATAAATTGAAATAACATATTAACTAATTTATAGAAAAAGTTGCAAATAAATTTATGAATTGCATGAAATTAAATAAATAAAGAAAGTTAAGAATATGAATAATGATGTTAAAGAGGCAATTACAACAAGAAGGTCAGTAAGGTATTATTCTTCAAAACCTGTAGAAAAAGATATTATTGAAGATATTTTAAAAGTGGCATCAAGGGCTCCTAGTGGAACAAATATTCAACCTTGGAATGTTCATGTTCTTATGGGAGAACCATTGAAGCAATTTACAGATAAAGCTGTGGAAATATTCTTTGATGATAATTTNGTCAAAAAGAATGAAAGAGTTCATTATATGGAAAAATTTAGAGAACCATACTTAGCGAGAAGAAGAAAAGTTGGATGGGATTTATATAATTTACTTGGAATAAAGAAAGGAGATTATGANAAAACNAAAAATTTTCATTCTCAAAACTTTAAGTTTTTTNNTGCNCCNGTAGGAATGATTTTTACAATTGAAAAAGACCTAGGNTGGATGAGTTGGTTAGATTATGGGATGTTTATTCAAAATATTTGTATCGCTGCTCGAGGATATGGTTTGCATACTTGTCCTCAAGCAGCTTGGGGACAAATGAATGATTATTTATCACCAATATTAGGTATCACCGGCAAACATATCATACATTGTGGACTTAGTATTGGATGGGAAAATATAAATAAAAAAGTTAACGAATTAAGGACAGTAAGGGAAGATTTAGATAATTTTGTAACATTTCATGAAAGTTAATTTATTTATAACTTCCTATAAAATTTTCTACTAATTTATCACCTAGAGCTATTTCCTCAGGTGTCATTTTCTCAATTATAACTTTTAAATAAAGGTTTTGGGCAGTTTGATCCTCAGATAGCTTAAAAAACTTATAGGCTTCAATTACGTTTTCTTCTACACCAATTCCGTGCACGTACATTTTGGCTATGGATACTTGAGCATAATCTAAGCCACGGTTAGCAGAAATTAGAGTAAGTGCAGCTGCTTTTTCAGGGTCATTATTTTGGGCATGTCTATATGCTAATTGCATATTCATATGCGTGTCTCTAGCCAGGTAATCGTTAGATAAATATGTTCTTTTTGGGTCATGATCTCTTTCAATAATTACACCAGCTTGTAAAGCTCTTGTTTTCATGTCTTCAGTAATTTCAGCATTAACATAACTACTTATGAAAAATAAAGAATACAATATAGTTAAAATCAATTTAAACATTTTTATACCTCATCTATAAATTAGTTATTGTAATTTATATACAATATCAATAGAAAATTCATTATTTTCTTTTAATACTTCGTTACTCTCAAATGGGGCGCTATTGTTCAACGCTTTTATAGCAGCATCAATAAGTTCTTGAGGAGCTGTGGTATTTGGACCATGTATGACGCTTAAAATACTGCCATCATCGTTTAATTTGAATATTAATTGAACAGTTCCTTGAATTCTTCTGTTTTGTAATTTCCTAGGGTAGTTGGCTATAGCAAAAGATTGTATAGTAGATCTTATATTATTTTTATATTTTTCAAGTGCATCAAGTTCTTCTTCAGAAAACTCTTCTTTATTGCTTTCGTTAGTATTTGTTATTGCAGGCTTGATAGCTTTATTAACTGTATTAATGAATTGATCAGGAATTGAATTTAAGTTCGAGTCAATCTTATTAGATATATCCTGTAAATTTTTATTTATAATGATAGAGTTTTTATTTTGTACAATTTTTTCAGTTTGAGTAATTTTATTTGAAGGTTCTCTTTTAATTATATCTGTTTCTGGTTTTTTTATGTTTGGTGTTATATTAGGCTGAATTGGTTTAATAATATTATTATTAATTTGATTTTCTATAAGCTCAGGCCTTTGGGAAATAATAGGAATATCATTGATATTGTTAATTATACTATCTGGCATATCAATTTTTTCTATATTTTGTATGGGTTCAGGTTTTTCAATATTTATATCTTCATTATTAATATCTATATTTTTATTAATAATTTGTTCTTTTAAATCAGGTTTAATTGTCTGTTCTATTTGCTCAGGTTTTACAGGAGGTATATTATTATTTATTATGGGTTTTTCTATTGGTTTAATAGGCTCAGTTAATTCCATGTCATTTGTTAGTTCTAAAACTAATTTTGGTTCAATTCTTTTTTTTTCTTCTATTGTTATAAAATTTGAAATTGGAAGTAGGCTTGTATGAATCAATAAAGCGATTATAAATGCTCCTATCATAAAAGGTTTGCTAATATTAAATGAATGAAAAGATGTTAACATAATGATTAGTTTTTATGGTTTTTGGTTACAATTGCCGCTCTTTCTATTCCTGCGCTTCTAATTATTTTTATTACTTCTGATAGGTTCCCGGCATTACTATTCTCATCAGCCTTTATTAATACTTCTTCGACATTAAGTGTTTTTTTTAAATTTGATAAAATATTTTTTAATTCTATTTTTGATATAAAAACTTCATCATAAGAAATTTCATTTTTATCAGATATCAAAATTGTAAGTTCTGGACTTTCTGCGTCCGCACCAGTATATGAACTAGGAGGTTCAACATGAAAAAAATCTTTTTTTGCAATTGTTCCAGACAACATAAAAAATATTAAAAGTAAAAATACTATATTTATTAAAGGTACTAGGTTAGGTTTCTTATTTAATTTTTTATTCTTATTTAAAATATTCATTTTATTACTTTAGTTTCTAATGCAATTTTATCTATGCCAAGATCTCTAACTATATCAATGATATCAATTAATAAATTAATTTTAGTATTCTCATCTGTATTAATTACTACTTTTTTAGAACTATTTTCTATTAAAGTGGTATTTAGAAAATTAGATAAATTATTTATTTCAATGGTTTCACTATTTACATGAATAGTTCCAGTTTCAGATAAATTAATAATTATAGGTAGTTTTGTAATTTCTATATTGGTATTTGATTCAATAGGGCTAACTAAGTCTATAGTTTTAAAATCTGTAAACTCACTAGCTAACATAAAAAATATTAAGAGAAGAAAAACTATATCTATAAGTGGAGCAACATTTATATCTAGAGGTTTATTTTTTTTTATAAATAATTTCATTAAAATATTATTTTAATTTTAATATTATATTTGTTTTTATTGCTGCATGACGCATATCTTCCCTCGCGTTGTCTACTTTCCCATCTAGCCAGTAAAAAGCAGCTAATGCAGGTATTGCCACTACTAAACCAAAAGCAGTAGTAAGTAGAGCTTCCCATATACCTCCAGCTAATATAGCTGGATCTACTCTACTTCCGGATTCCTCTAATTTTGAAAAGGCAGTAATCATACCTATTACAGTTCCAAGAAGTCCTAAAAGAGGAGCAATATTAGATATTACTTCTAACGGTTTTAATAAAAACTCTAAATTTCGTAATTCTTTTTCACCTTCTATGCTAATTTTATTTTCCTTATCTGTATCTGATAACTTTTGTGAGTCTAAGGTAACTAATATTATTTTTGATGCTGGGTGATATATGGAGTTTAATAATTTTTTTGCGTTAGGTATTTTATTATTTTCAATAAGGTTAATAGCTTCATCTAGCTTTTTAACATTATGTAAATCAGACTTATAAAATTGTATTACTTTGATAATTATTATTGCAAGAGATATTACTGACAAGGCCAATAATAATATCATTACTGGGCCACCTTTTAATATTAATGCTAATAAGTCTATACTATTTTCTTCCATATTAAGTACAGTTTATTAGCATTAATGAGTATAAATTGCTATTTAAAAAATATTACCAATTAATTCTTAAGCCAACAAAGATGGCTCTTGGTGCTCCTGGAGAATAAAATCTTGGATCTAATGGACCTACTGCAGTTTCGCCACTACCTGTATCACCTAACTCTGAAATAGGAACGTTTACTTCATCGGCATCGGCTTCTCCAAGAACTCCCATAGTTTCGTATTTTGAATCCAGAATGTTATCTATTCTGGCAAAAAACGAGAAGGAATTATTCATTTTCCATGATGCGTCTGCGTTAAAAACAACATAGGGATTTGTTTTTTTCAATTGATTAGATTCATCTCCTCTTAAAAATACGCCAGAAGAATAATTCATATTAAGACCAGCACTAAATGTAGAAGAAAATTCTTGTATAAACCCTGTTTTTATAGTGTGCTCTGGCATACCTGGAATATAATCACCTGCTTCCACATCATTAGCACTTGCTGGATGGTTAGCTGCTGGTAACGTATGTGCCGATTCAAATGTAGCCTGAAGAAAAGAATAATTAGAGTATAAGTCTAAGTTTCCCATTCTGTTTTCAAATTTAGAATTTAATGCAAGCTCTATCCCTCTTCTTTGTGTTTCTCCAAAATTTTTAAAATAACCAGATGACTTTCCTGTACCAGTACTAACAAACTGTATATCATCAAAATTTATGAAATGAAAATATGTAGCTTCCCAATAATGATTGTCAATTTTTCCTTTTGCTCCAAATTCAACTCCTTTTGTAATAACCTGTTCTAACGGTGGATCAGCTACAAAAGCATTAGGCAATCTACAAGGAGCAGAGGGTGATGCACAAGAAAGCTCTACTGGTGCGGGAGTCCTATTAGCCTCTTTATAAGCCGCTCTAAAAGCTAAATTTTCATTATAATTGTGTGTTACTCCAATAGCTGGGTTAACTCTAAAATATCTATGGCTTCCCGTATTAGTTTCTGTTCTGGTAAAAGAGGTTTTTAAATGATCATAAAGTTTAACGTAAGCCAAATTAGCTCTTGCTGAAAGAGTTATAGTTGTTTTATTGTCGTAATCAAATACGTCATTCACATATATACCATAATAGTCAGTTTTTGATGCCAATTGAGCACTTCCTACATCTCCTCTTTCGTTTTCATCTTCCATTCCTCCACTAGCACCACTGTGTTCTCTAATAGATTCAAGCGTTATATGCCCGCCTTCAGTATTTAATAGGTTAGTAACAGTCCTATTATTATGAAGTTGTCCTAATTCTCCTCGTGAATGGAATGCAGTTCGAGATTTATCTATAGACGCACCAATGATAATATTATGCATATTGTTTAAATATTTTGTATTAATGTTATATTGGGCAGAACCTCCCCATGTAATTGTCATAGTAGAAGAATGATTTAAAAGGCCATATTTTCTTATACTATCATTATTAGAAATGGCATTGCCAAATTGATCAATTAAAACTTCGTAGTTGTCTCCATCTGCCTCACCACAAATAGGCTCGTCAGCAGTTCCGAAGTCATCTTCCATTTGTTCTGCATGAGTTTCGTTATCTTCAGCGCATTCCTCTGCATCTAGTTCATCAGCATTCATTGTGTCTCTGATCAATCTTCTATAATAAATAGAGGTATTTATTGTAGAGTCATCTTCTAGATAAAGATTTGTATTGGCTGCAGCTAAATAAACTTTATTTGCTGTAAAATCAGGCCATGTAAATACGGATTCTCTTCTTATTTTTAATAGTTCTGTTGGACTAACACCGTTACCATTTAAACTAGAGTCGGCATTCATTAAAGTTAAATCAAAATCATAATTATCACTAATTTTTCCATAATTAATAAATAGTCTTTTGACATCACCAGCACTATTATCTCTCCATCCACCATCATATGAGTTTTCCATGGCAACATATAAGCCTTGAGTTTCATCTCCTACGCCTAATTCGATATTTCCATTAACCCAGTCAGCTCCGCCAACTTCAAAGTGGTTTGAAGTAGAGTCAGTATTAAGATAATCTAGGCCTTTCTTAGTTGATAAAGCTAAAGAGCCTCCCAATGCATTTAGACCAAATACAGGATTAGAACTCATTAAATCAATATTTTTTAGTGCGGCTTCAGGAACTAATTCCCATTGCAATGTGTCACCAAACCCTTCATTAATTCTGGTTCCGTTTAAATAAACTGCTAAACCTTGGGATTCTCCTAAAAGAGGGGCTGCAGTAAATCCTCTGTAATCTAGATTTTTTTGAAAAGGACTGTTTTGTACATCTTTAATAGTTACTCCTGTTAATTTTTCCCCTAATAAGTCTACAATTGTAGTAGAGGTGGAATTATCCATATCTACATCGCTTAATCTTTGGTTAGCGTTAGGTACTTTATTTCTATCTATTTCAATTCCTGGAAGGGGGGATATGCCAATTACCTCTATATCACCAAGTTCTTCTTGCGAGGTTGCAGTTTTATTTAAAAAGTTTAATAAAAAGAATATTGTTAAAATTTTAAAAAATTTCATATTTTACGGTCCTTAATTATCAAAAAAGTATATTTATAATTTAATTATTATATTTGTCAATAGTAATTATAGGATAAAACTATAACATATCAGTTATGACAATATATACTATTGTTAATAAATGTAAAATATAATAATAAAGTATAAATAATTTGGAGGAATGAATGAATAATATAATTATGATAATGATATGTTTTGTATTAGTATTAACTACAAATTATTTATACTTTATTATTATATTTTACATTTATTAACAATAGTATATATTGTCATAA